>NZ_JBEYKR010000056.1:0-41788 GCF_040703535.1 Streptomyces sp. NPDC007346 | reverse complement strand
GTGCGCGCGCACGGCGGCGCCCCTCCCTCACTCCTTGTCCAGCCACTTCTTCCAGACGTCCGGGTGGCGCTCGATCCAGCGCTTCGCCGCCTCCTGCGGGGTGAGCCGCTGCTGGGCGATCATCTCGGAGACCTCGTTCTGGTCCTGCTCCGACCAGTGGAACTTCTTCAGGAACGAGGCCGCCTCACCGCCGCGCTCGACGAAGTCGGCGTTGAGGAACTTCTGCAACGGTGTCGTCGGGTAGGCGCAGTCGATGTCCTCGGGGTCCTTGGCCGCGCACTCGTCGGTGTACTCCGGGAGCTTCACCTCGACCATCGGGACCTCGTTGAACAGCCACTGCGGCTGGTACCAGTAGCTGAGGAAGGGCTTCTTCTCCTTGGCGAACTGCTGGATCTGGGTGATCTGGGCCGCCTCCGAGCCGGCGAAGACCACCTTGTAGTCCAGGTCCAGGTTCTTCACCAGGGCCACGTCGTTGGTGACGTAGGAGGGCGAGCCGTCCATGAGCTGGCCCTTGCCGCCGCTCTCTGCGGTCCTCAGCTCGTCCGCGTACTTGTCGAGGTTCTTCCAGTCGGTGACGTCGGGGTGCTTGTCGGCCCAGTATTTCGGGACGTACCAGCCGATGTGGCCGGTGACCCCGAGGTCGCCGCCCCGGACGATGGTCTTCTTCTCCTCGACGTACAGCTTCTCCTGGTCCGGGTGGCCCCAGTCCTCCAGGATCGCGTCGACGCGGCCCTGGCTGAGGGCGTCCCAGGCGGGCACCTCGTCGGTCTGCACCAGGTCGACGCGGTAGCCCAGCTCCTCCTTGAGGAGTTGTTCCGCCACGGCGACGTTCGCCTGGGCGCCGACCCAGGACTGGACGGAGAGCGTGACCGTCCTGACCCCGGCGGGGGCGGCGAACGGGGAGGACTGCTTGGTCATGTCGGCGGCGCCGCAGCCCGCCGTGGTGAGCAGGGCGGTGGCCGAGGCGAGCGCCACGAGCAGGCGTGTGCGGGAACGGTTCATCTCAGCTCTCCTGTCGCTGGCGGCGGGCGGTGGGCTGGGTGACCCGGTCGAGCATCAGGCCGAGACAGACGATCGCCGCTCCGGCGACGAGCCCGGTGGCCAGGTCGCCCTGGGCGAGGCCGAAGACGACGTCGTAACCGAGCGCGCCCGATCCGACGAGTCCGCCGATGATGACGACGGCGAGGACCAGCACGACAGCCTGGTTGACGGCGAGCAGCAACGAGGGCCTGGCCAGGGGAAGTTGGACCTGGCGCAGTTGCTGGCCGGGGGTGGCGCCGAGCGAGCGGGCGCACTCCATCGCGGCCGGGTCGACGCCCCGCAGCCCCTGGGTGGTGATGCGGACGACGGCGGGCAGCGCGTAGACGACGGCCGCCGCTGCGGCGGGGGCACGGCCGACGCCGAAGAGGGCGACGACGGGGATCAGGTAGACGAACTGCGGCATGGTCTGGAAGACGTCCAGGACCGGTCGCAGCAGCTTCTCCAGCCGCTCGCTGCGGGCCGCGCCGATCGCGACGGCGAAGCCCAGGACCAGGGTGACCGCCACCGCGGCGAGGACCTGGCTGAGGGTGTCCATCGACGGCTCCCACACGCCCAGGACCCCGATCGCGGCCATGGCGAGGACGGCGGTGGCGGCGGTGCGCCAGGTGCCGATGGTCCAGGCGAGGGCGGCGACGATCAGGAGCACCGACCACCAGGGCAGGCCGGTGAGTCCGCTGCGCAGCGGGTTGAGGACGCCGCTGGTGAAGTGGGAGGCCAGGTCGGCGGTGCCGCCGACGACGGGCACCCCGGTGTAGAGGTGGTCGACCATCCAGTCCTTGGCGGTGTTCACCGGTCCCGCGATGGCCACGGTGACGTCCTCGGGCCAGACCCGGCCGTCGGCGAGCCGTCCGGCGAAGGCGACGGCTGCGGTGACCACGGCGGCCAGGGCCCAGCCGCGCCAGCCCCGCAGGAGGGCCGGGCCGGTGGGCTCGGCGCCGATACGGCGGCCCGCCGCCTCCGTCGTACGGTCCAGGACGACGGCCAGCAGCACGATCGGGATACCGGCGGCGAGGGCGGCGCCCACGTCGACGGAGGACAGCGCCTGGTAGACGCGGTCGCCGAGGCCGCCGGCGCCGATCACGGAGGCGATGACGGCCATGGAGAGCGCCATCATGATGGTCTGGTTGAGGCCGAGGAGCAGCTCCTTGCGCGCCAGCGGCAGCCGGGCGGTGAGCAGCCGCTGCTTGCCGGTCGCGCCGAGCGAGGCGACGGCCTCCATGACGCCGCCGTCCGCGCCGCGCAGCCCGAGTGCGGTGAGCCGGGCCATCGGCGGAGCCGCGTAGACGACGGTGGCGAGGACGGCTCCGGGCACGCCGATGCCGAAGATCAGCACCACGGGGAGCAGATAGGCGAAGGCGGGCAGCACCTGCATGGTGTCGAGCACCGGGCGCAGCACGCGGAACGTGCGGTCGGAGAGCCCGGCGGCGAGGCCGAGGAGGAGTCCCAGCACGACGGAGGCGAGGACCGCGACGACCATCAGGGCGAGCGTCTGCATGGTCGGCACCCACATGCCGAGCAGCCCGCAGACCAGGAACGAGACGGCCGCGGTGAGGGCGAGCCTGAGGCCCGCGGCCCGCCAGGCGACGGCGGCGGCGAGCACGGTGACACCGGCCCAGCCGAGGGCCAGGAGGACCAGGTAGACCCCGCGTACGGAGAGGACGACGGCGTTGCTGATGTGGCCGAAGAAGTAGAGGAAGAGCGGGTGGTTGTCCCGGTTGGAGACGATCCAGTCCGTCACGTCGCCGAGGGGCGCGGAGAGGTCGGCGGTCAGCGCCTGCGGCCAGACTCCGCCGCCCCAGCGGCCGTGCACGAGGGGGACGAGGACGACGGCGGCGAGCGCGAGCAGGACGAGCTTGGCGGCCGCCGGGCGTTCGCGCAGGGCTGCCAGTGGTCCCCGGCGGGTGCCCGCCCGCGCGGGGCGGACCGGGGTGGCCTGGGCGGTGGCCATCAGGCGGTCACCTCGCGGGGGCCGTCCGGAGCGTCGGGGGTCCTCGCCCTGCCGGACCCGGCCGTACCGGCGACGACGTCGAGGAGGCACGCGTGGTCGACGACGCCGACGAGCCGGCCGCCGTCCATCACCCGGGCGGCGGGGCCGCCGGAGCGGGAGACCGCCTCGATGGCCTCGTACACGGTGGCGTCGGGGCGCACGGCCGGGCCGCTCCCGCTCTCCCCGGCGCGTGCGGGGCGCATGGCGGTGGCGACGGTGAGGACCTGCTCGCGCGGCACGTCGCGGACGAACTCGGTGACGTACTCGTCGGCGGGCGAGCCCACGATCTCCTCGGGGGTGCCGAGCTGGACGATGCCGCCGTCGCGCATCAGCGCGATCCGGGTGCCCAGGCGGAGCGCCTCGCTGAGGTCGTGGGTGATGAAGACCATGGTGCGGCCCTCCTCGCGGTGCAGCCGGACCACCTCGTCCTGCATCTCGCGGCGGATCAGCGGGTCCAGCGCGCTGAACGGCTCGTCGAAGAGGAGGACGGAGGGGTCGACGGCGAGTGCGCGGGCGAGGCCGACGCGCTGCTGCTGGCCGCCGGAGAGCTGGGCGGGGCGGCGGTCCTCCAGACCCGCGAGGCCGACCTTCTCCACCAACTGGGCTGCCTTGGCGCGGCGTTCGGCCTTGCTGAGGCCCTGGATCTCCAGGCCGTAGGCAACGTTGTCCAACACGGTGCGGTGCGGCAGCAGTCCGAAGTGCTGGAAGACCATCGCGGCGCGGTGGCGGCGCAGTTCGCGCAGCCGGGCGCGGTCCATCGCCAGGACGTCCTCGCCGTCGATGGCGAGGGTGCCGCTGGTGGGCTCGATGAGCCGGGTCAGACACCGTACGAGGGTCGACTTGCCGGAGCCCGACAGGCCCATGACGACGAAGACCTCGCCCTTGCGGACGTCGAAGGAGACATCGCGGACGGCGGCGGTGCAGCCGGTGGCCTCGCGCAGTTCGGCGGGCGGCAGGGAGGCGTACTCGCTGCCGGGGACGCGGTCGGCCTTGGGGCCGAAGACCTTCCAGAGGTTGCGTACGGAGAACACGGCGTCCTCGGCGGACTCGGCTGTGGCCTCGGTGGCTTTGGTCATGGTCATCGGACATCACCTCCGGTGCTGGTACCGGTGACCGGCACGGCGTCACGCGCCTGGTCCGCGAGGAGTTCGGCGCACTTCTCGCCGACCATGAGGACTCCGATCATCGGGTTGACCGCGGGCATGGTCGGGAAGACGGACGCGTCGGCGATCCGGATGCCCTGAAGGCCACGGATGCGCAACTGCGGGTCGACGACGGCTTCTCGGTCGTCGGCGGCGCCCATCTTGCAGGTGCCCGCCGGGTGGTAGACGGTGTGGGCGACCTTGCGGGCGTACTCGCTGATCTCCTCGTCCGAGGTGACCTCGGGGCCGGGGCAGACCTCGCGCTTCAGCCAGTGGGCCAGCGGCTCGGTGGCGGCGATCTCGCGGGCGAGCCTGATGCCGTCGACCAGGGTGCGGCCGTCGTGGTCGTCCTCGTCGGTGAAGTAGCGGAAGTCCAGGGCGGGCTTGACCTCGGGGTCGGCGCTGGTGAGGTAGAGGCGGCCGCGGCTGCGCGGCTTGGGGATGTTCGGCGTCATCGACACCCCGTGCTCGGGCTTCTCGTAGCCGAGGCGTTCGGGGTTGTCGGTGAACGGGATCTGGTAGAAGTGGAACATCAGGTCCGGGCCCCGGGATCCGGGGTCGCGGCGGACGAAGAGCCCCGCGTCGGAGTCCATCGCGGAGTTCTCCGGGATGGGCCCGTCGGTCTCCCAGACGATGACGGACTCGGGGTGGTCGAGCAGGTTCTCGCCGACGCCCGGAAGGTCGTGGGCGACCTCGATGCCCAGCGCCTCCAGCTCCGCGCGCGGGCCGATCCCGGAGTGCAGCAGCAGGCGCGGGGTGTCCACCGCGCCCGCGCAGACGATGACTTCGCGGGCGGCGCGCAGCAGGATCTCCTCGCCGTCCTTCGTACGGACGTGTACGCCGGTGGCGCGGGTGCCGTCGAACTCCAGCCGGTAGGCCCAGGTCTCCAGCAGGATGCGGAGACCCGGGCGGTCACCGGCCTCGATGTGCGGGTGGAGGTAGGCGACCGAGGCGGAGGAGCGCTTGTTGTTCTCCGGGTGGTAGGCCAGGTCGAAGAAGCCGACGCCCTCGTGGAACGGCTTGCGGTTGAAGCTGTCCACGCGCGGGACCCCGGCCGCCGCCTGGGCGGCGTCGACGAAGTCGCGGGCGATGGCGTTGCGGTCCTTCTCGTCCACGGGGACGATGTTGTTGCGCAGCTTGGCGAAGTACGGGTCCATCGCGGCCGCGTCCCAGCCCTCGGCGCCCGCCTCGGCCCACTCGTCCCAGTCGCCGGGCAGCGGCTTGAAGCTGATGAGGGTGTTGTGCGAGGAGCAGCCGCCCAGGACCCGGGCCCGGCTGTGGCGGATGTGCGAATTGCCGCGCGGCTGCTCGGTGGTGGGGTAGTCGTAGTCGAGGTCGCCGCCGAGCAGGCCGAGCCAGCGGCGCAGGGTCAGCACGTCGTCGCGGTCGATGTCGGTGGGGCCGCCCTCGATGAGGGTGACGGTGGTGTCCGGGTCCTCGGTGAGCCGGGAGGCGATGACCGATCCGGCGGTGCCGCCGCCGACGATCACGTAGTCGGACATGGGGCCCTCGGGGTCGGGAACGGCGGTGCTGCGGGGGGTGGTGGGCATCGGTCACTGCTCCTTCTGCAAAGTTCGTGCGTGTGCGTGGTGCTGCGAACAGCCGGGCGGGACCCGGGTATTGACTGATTCCGGGTCCCCGCAGGTGTCAGCCGGCGAACCAGCGCTGGGGGCGCGGGTTGAGGTTCTGGTAGATGTGCTTGGACTCGCGGTACTCGGCGAGCCCCGTCGGGCCGAGCTCACGGCCCGTGCCGGACTTCCCGAAGCCGCCCCACTCGGCCTGCGGGAGGTAGGGGTGGTAGTCGTTGATCCAGACGGTGCCGTGGCGCAGCCGTCCGGCGACCCGGCGGGCCCGGCCCGCGTCCGCGGTCCAGACGGCGCCCGCGAGGCCGTAGTCGGTGTCGTTGGCCAGCGTGATGGCCTCTTCCTCGGTACGGAAGGTCTCGACGGTGAGGATCGGGCCGAAGGTCTCCTCGCGGACCACCCTCATCTCCCGGTGGCAGCCGTCGAGGACGGTCGGCCGGTAGAAGTAGCCGCCTTCGGGGCGTACGTCGCTGGGCTCGGGGCGGGCGCCGCCGGCCCGGACGACCGCGCCCTCCTCGCGGGCGGAGGCGACGTACGCCTCGACCTTGGCGAGCTGCTGGGCGGAGACGAGGGGGCCGCACTCCACGCCGTCCAGGGTGCCCCGGCCGAGGCGGATGGCGTCGGCGCGGCGGGCCAGCTCGGTGACGAACCGCTCGCTGACGGTGTCCTGGACGATCAGGCGGGCGCCGGCGGAGCAGACCTGGCCGCTGTGGAAGAACGCGGCGTTCAGGGCCTGGTCGACGGCGGTGTCGAAGCCCTCGTCGGTGGCGCAGGCGTCGGCGAAGACCACGTTGGGGTTCTTGCCGCCGAGCTCCAGGGCCACCTTCTTCACGGTGGGGGCGGCGGCCTGGGCCACCTTCGTACCGCTGGCGAGGCCGCCGGTGAAGGAGACCAGGTCGACGTCCGGGTGCTCGGAGAGGCGGGCGCCCACCGGGTCGCCCGCACCGGTGACGAGGTTGGCGGCACCGGCGGGCAGCCCGGCCTCGGCGAGGAGCTTGATCAGGTGGACGGTGGAGAGCGGGGTGACCTCGCTGGGCTTGAGCACGAAGGTGTTGCCGGCGGCGAGGGCCGGGGCGATCTTCCAACTGGCCTGGAGGAGGGGGTAGTTCCAGGGGGCGATCAGGGCGCAGACGCCGACGGGCTCGTGGACGACGATGCTGTGGACGTCGGGGTCACCGGCATCGACCACCCGGCCGCCGCTCTCGTTCATCACAAGGTCCGCGAAGTAGCGGAAGGCGTTCGTCACGTCGTCGACGTCGACCCGGCCCTCTTCGAGGGTCTTGCCGGTGTCGCGGCTCTCGGTGATCGCGATCTCCTCGCGGTCCCGCTGGAGCAGCTCGGCGACCCGGCGCAGCAGGGCGGCCCGCTCCGCGACGGGCTTGTGCGGCCAGGGGCCGTCGTCGAAGGCGCGTCGCGCGGCGGCGATCGCCGCATCGGTGTCCTCCACGCCGCCCTCGGCGACGACGGCCAGGACGGTGGCGTCGGCGGGGTCGAGGATCTCGCGCGTCGCGCCTGATCCGGCGGCCCGCCAGGTGCCGTCGATGTGGATGGTGCTGAGCGCCGACATGTCGTGTTCTGCCTTCCGTACCCGAAATGCCCCCGCCGGTTCGGCCGGGGGCGTCCTGTGCGGTGGACCGGGGTACGGCCGCACCAGCGGTCGGGGCCCCTCCCCCGTTCGGCGGAATGTATGCCAAGAGTTTCACTCTGCGTGACGCACCTCACGCGGGAGGCATACGAGGGAGGTGACCGGGGACGTGGGTACGCGAGGCGCCCGGGGTCACGTTCCGGGCGAGGCCGGTCCGGCCCGCCAGAACGCCCGGCCCCGCTCACGGACCGGGCCTGCCGGGCCCGCTGCTCGGAGCACCACGTCCAGGGCCCGGACCGGGTCGGCGGCGTACACATCGCTGATCCAGGCCCTGTCGGCCTCGACGACGGCCCAGCTCCCGGCCCCGGCTCCCCGGGCCGGTGCCATCCGGCCGACGTCCACGACGACGGCGGACGCAGGATGGTCCCGCACGACGCGGTGAGCCGCCGGGCGACCCGCGTGGCGAAGCGCGGGCCGCCGTAGCCGTGCGCGTCGCCCCGCTCCCGGTGGTGGTCCGGCACCCCGCCCACGGGCAGGACGGTCACCTCCATGGAGCGGCGGCGCGCGGCGTCGGCCAGGAGGGCGGCCGTGGTGGAGCGGTGCGGGGCCAGGGCGAGGAGACCTGCTCGGGACGGCGGCATACGGCCGACGTGCCGCCGTCCTCAGTCCAGCAGGACCGGGAAGGCCGCCATGTCGTTCTGCGTCATCACCGGCAGCTTGGTGATCTCCTCGTCCGGGATCGCGAGCCGCAGGCCGGGGAAGCGGGCGAACAGGGCGGGCAGGGCGATCCCCGCCTCCACGCGGGAGAGGGCGGCGCCGGGGCAGATGTGCGGGCCGTGGCCGAAGGTCATGTGGCGGTTGCGGGTGGAGCGGGTGATGTCGAAGGCGTCGGCGTCACTGCCGTGCTGCTCGGTGTCGCGGCCGATGGCGCGGTAGGAGATGACGACCCCTTCGCCCTCCTTGATCACGGTGTCGCCGACGGTGATGTCCTCGGTAGCGAACCGCATCAGCAGGTGGGTGGTGGGGGTGTCCCAGCGCAGCGTCTCCTCGATCACCGCGTCCCAGCCGACCTCGCCGGAGAGCACCTTCGCCAGCTGGTCGGGGTGGGAGAGCAGGGCGCGTACGGCGTTGAGGATGAGCCCGATCGTCGTCTCGTGCCCGGCGGCGACCATCGCCTTCAGGTTGCCCACCACCTCCTCCTCGGTGAGCGGCTCGCCGCCCTCCTCGGCCAGGATCAGGGCGCTGGTGAGGTCGTCCGTCGGGCGGGCGGTCTTCTCCCGTACGAGGTCGGTGTAGAAGACGTCCAGCTCGGCGAGGAGGGCCAGGCGCTCCTCCTGCGGGGTCAGCATGGAGAAGAACGCCTTGTACTGCCTGGTCAGCATCGCGTGCTGGGACTCGTCGACGCCCATCAGCATGCCGACCACCCGCATCGGGAGCGGCTGGGCGAAGACCGCCTTCAGGTCGACGATCCCGTCCTCGCCCCGCGCCGCGTCGAGGTTGTCCAGCAGCTCGTCGGTGAACCGCTCGATGGCCGGGCGGACCGCTTCGAGCCGCCGCGGGGTGAGCGCCTGCGAGGTCTTGGTGCGCAGCCGCCGGTGCTCGGCCCCGTCGACGGTGAACATGGAACGTCCGGCGTCGACCATGCCGATCAGCGGCCATGCACGTGTCACCACTCCGCTCCGCCACAGGCTCCAGACATCGATGTCCTTCACCAGACGCGGGTCGACCAGGAGCTGACGGGCCTCGGCGTGCCGGGTAACCGTCCAGGCGGGGACCCCGAGCAGCTCGATCCGGGCGAGCACGCCCGCCTCGCGCAGCCGCGCGGTCTCCCCGTCCAGGTCCTGGACCATGGGGTCGATGGTGACGGCCCCCGCGCTCCGGTCGGCTTGTGCGGTTCCAGCGTGCGGACAAGTCACAACGCGTCTCCTGTCGTGCGGACGGGGGTGAAGCGGACGGGGAGTGCGGTCATCCCGCGCAGGAAGGCGGAGGGCCGGCGGACCAGCTCCGTCGGCGGAACGGCCAGTTCGAGGTCGGGCAGCCGGTCCAGCAGCACTTCGATACCGGTACGGGCGATGATCTCGGCGATCTCCTGCGCGGGGAAGGGGCAGCGGTACTCGCCGTGGCTGAACGCCATGTGGGCGCTGTTGCCGCCCTGCCCGGAGCGGACCACCTGGTCCGTGATCTGCCGGCGGATGTGCGGATCGCCGTTGGCGGCGCCGAGGCCCAGGAGCAGCATGTCACCGCGGGCGATGTTCTGCCCGCCGAGCCGGGCGTCGCGCGCCGCCCACCGGCCGGCCAGGATCTGGGTCGGGGCGTCCTCCCAGAGCACCTCGTTCATGGCCTCGGCGACGCTGTGACGGCCGCCGGAGAGGGCGTCGGCGAACTGGTCCTCGGTGAGCATGAGCCGGGTGGAGTTGCTGATCCAGTCGGCGGTGGGCAGGTGCCCGGCGGCCGTGACGGCCATGAGGTCGAGCGCGTACTCCTCGTCGGTGAACGGTTCGGGGTGGGCGAGCATCCGCGAGGTCACGTCGTCCCCGGGGTTCGCCCGCTTGGCCGCGACGAGCTGGTGCATGTACTCGCCGAAGCGCAGGTGCGCCTTCTGCGCGTCGGGCCCGCCGTCGGCCAGGTCCTTGAGCACCTGGGCGATGTCGGCGCCCGCGTCGTCGGGGAAGCCTACGAGCCGGGCGAGGACCAGGACGGGGAGCGGCTCGGCGAACTCGGCGACGAGGTCGGCGGTGCCCCGGCTGCACACGGCGTCGATGAGCCGGTCGGCCAACTGCTCGCAGTGCTGGCGGATTTCGAAGGGGTCGGCCTCTTCGAGGGCCGGTACGACCATGTCGACGTGGCGCCGGTGCTCGGCTCCGGCGGTGAAGTAGATGGACGGCATGGGGCTGCCGACCATCGGCCGCAGCGGCCAGTCGGCGGGGACCTTGTCCCACTGGTTCCACAGGCTCACGTCCCGGGGGAACAACTCCCCGTCGCTGGTGACCTGGTGGAGTTCCCGGTAGCCGATCACCAGCCAGGCGGGGAATCCGCCGGGCAGCTCGACGGGGACGACGGGGCCGTGATCACGGCGCATGGAGCGGTAGAGCACCTGGGGTTCGGTGTGGAAGCCGGGCCCGCTGAGCGGAACGGCTCCCTGGCCGTGGCCCATGGGGCAACCACCGCCCCCACCGGCCGTGGGCGCGGGCGTGGCGGGCGAGGGGTTCGTCATCGTACGGACTCCAGTGGCGACGGCTTCGCGCGTTGCGACCATACGATCAACGCGGCACCACTATAAGGAGGTTCCGTGAACCAGCGGAGCTGAATCGAGCCCTTTTCCGCCTGCTCCTGGCCACTCCTGCTCCCTGCTCCGATCACCCTCGTACGACATCTGCGCAGGTTTGATCACAAGGCCGACACCGGACCCGTTGCCTCCGGTTCAGGGCCAGGTGCCGGGGCCGTCCGACGGCTCGGTGAACGCCACCCGGACCTGCCGTCGGCCCGTGCGCAGTGTCAGACCGTCGGTGAGGTCCTTCGCCCGTTCCGGGTCGGTCATCCAGAGGTTGACGGCCGAGCCCAGCAGGACCGGGTCGAGGAGGGGCCGCCGCGCGCCCCAGGCCCGTTCCGTACGGGCCTCCAGCTGCCGTCCGCCCCGCAGCCGGACCAGACAGCGGCTCTCGTCCAGCCGCGCCACGAGGACGTTGAGGTTCTCGTACCGCACGGCGGCGTCGGCCACCCAGTCCAGGGCGCTCACCTCGGCGTCCGCGACCGTACGGGCCAGCACCTCGGCTGCCTGCGGCCAGTGGGGGTGGCTCTCCTCGGTCGTGACGGCGTAGAAGCCGAGGGGCTCGGTGTGGTGCCCGGCCACCAGGGGCCGGCGCCGCAGATCGACGGTCCCCAGGGCGTCATGGGCCCCGGTCACGTCGTACGCCGTGGCGGCCGCGCGGCGTACGGGCTCGGGGGCCGGTACGGGCAGCGGCTCGGGGGCCGCCTCGGGCACCTCGACCCCGCGCCCGGCGAGGAACGCGTACATCCGGGCCCGGGTCACCTCGCCGGAGGTGTCGACCGAGGCGAGCTGACGGTCCACGACGGGCCGCAGCTCCGCCGGGTCGTGGCCCCGGGCCGCCGCCAGCAACTGCGCGTACACATCGCCCCCGGGATCCAGCCGCCTCGCCCCCCGCCCGAACGCGGCGGCGGGCGAGGCCGGGTCCAGCTCGTCGAGACCGGTGGCGGCGAGCAGGGTGACGCGGTCGGCGGCGGCCGAGTAGAAGGTCGTGCTGCCGTGGTCGCCGACCACCCAGTCACTGGCCACCACGGCGGCCCGCCAGCCCTCCTCCGGCGGGATGATCATGAGCCCCGCGTCCATCTCGGCGCCGAACCGCTCCAGCACGCCCGGACGGGTGTGGCGGGCCCACACGTTGGGGTGGAAGACGGCCGCGACGGCGAACTCGTCCGCCGGGAGCGAGGTCACCAGGCGCAGCGGCAGCTCGGGGTGGCGGCCGAGCAGCGAGTGGCGGCTCCAGGTGGAGTGGACGACCACCAGCCGCCGCCCGTCCACCGCGCCGAGCCGCGAACGGTAGCGGTCGCGGTGCCTCATGCTCGCGGCGATGCGCTGGAAGCACCAGTCGCCGACGGCCAGGGCGTACGGCACTGCCTCGGGGCAGGTCTCGGCGAGCCGGTCGATCTGGGCCTGGTGCGAGACCCCGATCGCCTCCGGGACGACCTTCCCCCGCCACATCAGCTCCCGCCGGGACAGCCCTGCGGGAGACAGCGTGTCGCCCGTCGACTCGCTCACGAGCCGGTTGTACCCCGCGCCGTGCGGCAGCACCATCAGCGGGGCGTCGAGCCGGCGCATCGTCGGGTGGACCGAGCAGCTGACCGCCAGGTCGAAGGAGCGCCGGGTGGCCTCCTTCCAGCTCAGCACCTGGACGCCGAGCCCGGCGAGATAGGAGTCGAGCCCGTCCGCGAACGCCGACCCGGGGTTGACCGTGAAGAACTTGTCGATCCCGTCCTCGGTGCGCAGCAGGTGCATGACGTCCACCAGCCGGGTGGCGGAGGTGAGAGTCCGCGCCACCCCGAGCACCTTCGCCTTCGGCGGGTCCCAGGTGTTCCACCGGTCGTGTCCGGGCCGGGCGGCACGGCGGAACCGGAACCGGGCGGACGAACGGCTGAGCAGCGACGGCACGGAGGACAACGCGGGGCTCCGGGGAGAGGGGACAGGAGGAGACAGGAGGAAACGGGAGGAGGGGAGGGGCGACGGGAGGAGGCGGGAAGGGGGACGAGGGGGCCGGCGGGCTCCTGGACTCCGGTGGCCCCCTCCAGGCGTTCCCCTCGGTGGTCAGGCGGCGGGGTCCGGCGGCTTCAGGCCCATCCCCCGCCGCAGCGCGTGGAGCTTTCTCTCGCAGACGGCCCGCAGCGGCTCGTCCTCGGTCCGTGCGGCCAGTTCCGCCAGCAGCGCGAGCGCCTGGTCGAGCTTGGCGAACTGCTTGAGCACGGCCGCCCGGTCGGCCGCCGCCCCCGCCGCGGACACCGCCCGGTCCAGGTCGCCGAGGCCGGCGAAGGCGGCGGCCCGTACGAGGTCGATCCGGGGCAGCATGGGTTCGTCGCCGGCGGTCCGGGCGGCCTCGGCCGCCTCGTCCAGGACGCCGAGCGCCTCGGTCCACCGCTCCCCCGCCACCAGAGCCTGCGCGACGTTGTAGCTCTGCACGACGACACCGTGCCCGTCGGGGACGGCCCGGTTGGCCGCCAGGGCGCGCTCGAACAACCGCCGCGCCTCCTCGGCCCGTTCACGCACCGCCCGGGGCTCCCCCGTCGACCGGCCGCGCGCCAGCGCGATCAGCCCGCGGCTCTCCCAGACCACACCGCTCAGCCGCGGATCGCCCGCCAGCTCCAGGAGGCCTGCCGCGGCGTCGAGTTGGGACTCCGCGCGGTTCAGGTCGCCGAGCCCGTAGGCCGCACGGGCGACCTGGTTCCGCATCCGGACCTCGACATCGGGGCGGGCCTCGCGCCGGGCCGCCTCGATGCCCAGGAGGCCCGTCCCGACGCAGTCAGCGAAGTGTTTACGGCTGTGGTAGAGCGCCCACAACGACTCGCAGAGCCGCCACACCTCCTCGTGCCACTCCTGCTCGGCGGCGGCACGGATCACGGCCTGGAAATTGACGCGTTCCACGTCCAGCCACTCCAGTGCGTCCCCGCTCCCCGTGAACGGCGCGCCGTGCGCGCCGAGTTCGGCGAGCGGGCGGACCGGCGGCGGCTGGATCCGGAACCGGGCGCCCAGCACCAGCGCGTCGGCGTGGGCCGCCGCGTCGGTGTAGAAGTCCACGACGAGCCGTAGCGTGGCGCGACGCCGCTCCCGGGGCAACGCCCGCGCGTGCAGCCGAGCGTGGGCCCGCACCACGTCGTGCAGCCGGTAGCGCCGGGGCCGGTCCGCCGACTCCACCAGGACCGCGAGCCGGGAGGAGAGCAGCTCACCGAGCGCCTCGTCGACGCGGGTGGCGCCGGCGGCCCGCAGCAGGTCCGTCGTCGCCGTGGTACCGGGCAGGACGCCGAAGAGGTCGTAGAGGTGCCGGGTGTGGTCGGACACCCCGGCGACCACCGAGTCCAGCACCGCGTCGACCGCCTCGCCCACGCCGCCCTCCTGAGGCCCCTCGCCCGCGCCCATGGCCGCCCCCATCGCCTCACGTACGCCGTCGTCGCCCGTTCCGTACCGCCCGGCCGTCAGATCACGCACCACGTCGTCGAGCGTCAGGTGCGGCCGTGCCGCCAGCCACTCCACCGCCGCCCGCAGCGCCAGGGGATGGCCCGCGCACAGCCGTACGACATCGGCGGCCGTCTCCTCGTCCGCGCCGGCGTGCCAGCGGCGTACGAGCTCCGTGCCCGCCGCCTCGTCGAGCGGGGCGACGTCGATCAGTACGGCCCCGTCCATCAGCAGCGACGGCAGCACCCGGCGGCCGGTCACCACGAGCAGCCCCCGCGGCGGCACGAGCGCCCGAGCCTCCGGGGCGTGCTCGGCGCCGTCCACCATCACCAGGAGGCGGCGGCGGGCGGCGACGCTGCGGAAGAGGGCCGTGCACTCGGCGAGTCCGGCGGGCACGTACTCCTTGCTGACCCCGAGGGCGCGCAGGAACCCGCCGAGGACCGCGGTGAGATCGACCACTCCGTCCCGGCGGAGCTCCTCGAGGTCGACGTAGAGCTGACCGTCCGGGAAGAGCTGCCTCAGTTCGCGTGCGACGCACTGGGCGACGAGCTGCGTCTTGCCCACGCCGCCGACGCCGATCACCATCAGCACCCCCGGCCCCGGCTCGGCGGCCAGGGCCACGGCGGCATCCCGCAGACCGGAGAGCTCCTTGGTCCGGTTGACGAACACCCGGCTGGGCGGCGGCCCTTGGCTCGGCGGGACGTCGGGCGGAGCAGGCGGCAGCCGGATGCCCTCGATGTGCTGCGCCATCAGGAGGGGCCCGACGACGACGGCGTCCCCCGACACCGTGTTGTGCGTCGTCCCGCCACCCGTACCGAGGCTGTTCAACCCGTCTCCTTCCGCCGGTGCGGCCACCTCACCGAGGCGCACGCGCCGGTTCCCTTCCCGGCTTCCGTGTTCCGGAACCCGCCCCGGTCCCGCACTGTAGTCCCGCTCTACGATCGGGGGGTGTGCGCAGATGTCATAGTTGCCGAGGACGACGAGAAGCAGGCCGAACTCGTACGCCGCTATCTGGAACGGGAAGGACACGCCGTACGGATCGTGGGCGACGGGCTCGCCGCGCTCGACGCCGTACGGCACCGGGAACCCGACCTGCTCGTTCTCGATGTGATGATGCCTCGGGCGGACGGCCTGGACGTGGTGCGGGTGCTGCGGGCCGAGGCCCGGGAGCTGCCGGTGCTCATGCTGACCGCCCGCACCACCGAGGACGATCTGCTGCTCGGGCTCGACCTCGGTGCGGACGACTACATGACCAAGCCGTACAGCCCGCGCGAGCTGATGGCCCGCGTCCGTACGCTGCTGCGCCGCACCCGGCGGCCGGGCGGTGCGGTACGGGCGGACCAGGACCCGGTCCTGCGGGTGGGCGGGCTCGTGGTCGATCCGGAGCGGCACGAGGTGACGGTGGACGGCGAGCCGGTGGAGTGCACCCGGGGTGAGTTCCGGATCCTGGCCGCGCTGGCGGCCGGTCCCGACCGGGTGTTCAGCCGTCAGCGGCTGCTGGAGGAGCTGCACGGCTTCGACCGCTACATCAGCGACCGGACGGTCGACGTGCACGTCATGAACCTGCGCAAGAAGATCGAACCCGCGCCACGGCGGCCGGTGCGCCTGCTCACCGTCTTCGGGGTCGGCTACAAGCTCACCGACCCGGCGAAGGCCGCCCGGCGTGCGTAGGGGCCGGGCCACGGCCCCGACCCGGTCCCGGGTGCCGCTGCGGCGGAGTCTGCTGGGGCGGCTGCTGGGCGTGTCGGCGCTGGTCGCCGCGTGTTCGGTGGCGGCCACCGCCTGGCTCGCCGTGCAGACCACCTCGGGGGCGATTCTCCAGGAGCAGGGCCAGAACCTCACCGCCGACGCCCGGATCTACGACACCCTGCTCGGCTACGCCGCCCGCAACCCGACCTGGGACGGGGTGGACGCGACCGTGCGGGAGCTGGCCGAGCAGTCGGGGCGCCGCGTGGCGCTGACCACGCAGAGCAGGCGGCCGCTCGCCGACTCCGCCACCACGGCGGATGCGCCCGCGCTGCCGCCGGAGGCCTCCGCGGTGGTCGACCCGCTGTCCGTGGACACCGTGCTGGCCGCCCGGAGCACCGAGGGGCAGGGCACGGCCGCGGACCGGATCGACCCGCGGGCGGTGGGGCCGTTCCTGCTTCCGGCGGCCGAGCGCGCGGCGCTGCGGCGGACCGCCGACCGGCACGCGGTGTGCCTGAACCGGGCGGGGATCGCCGCGGACGTGGTCGTCGGGCCGAGCGGGCGGCCCCGGGTGCAGATGGTGGGCAACGACCCCGAACGGGCGCTGGCCGCCCGGTGCGACGCTTCGGACCTGGACGCGCCCACCCGCGCGGAGGAGAAGGCGCTCGGCGCGCTCAACCGACTGGCAGACGCCTGCCTGAAGCGCCAGGGCCGCGGCGGTGTGCGGCTCAACCAGGACTTGTCATGGGACGAGGTGGCGGCGGTGCCCGTACCGGGCCCCGTGCCCGCTCCCCGGCCGACCGAGGCGGGCGAGGCCGGCCTCGCTCCGGTCGTCGAGGCGCCCCGGGAGCTGACCGGTGAGGACGACCGGGCCATCGCCTCCTGCGTGGGGACCGCGCGCACCGAACAGCTCAGCTCGTACGTGGCCTCCCCCGCGCTCCTGTTCATCGGCGACGGGGGCGGCGCCACGGTGCCGGGCTTCGACCTCTCCCCCGCCAACACCGCGAAGATCGCCGGTGCGGCGGCGCTGGTCCTGGCCCTGACCGTGGGCGCCTCGGTGCTCGCGGGTGCCCGGCTGGTCCGCCCGCTGCACGCGCTGACCGGGGCCGCGCAGCGGATGCGGGACGGTGAGGAGCACGCCGTGGTGCCGGTCCCGGGGGACGACGAGATCGGCCGGCTGGCGACCGCGTTCAACGACATGTCCGCGCACCGGGCGCGCCTGGAGGAGCAGCGCAAGGCCATGGTCAGCGATGTGGCCCATGAACTGCGCACCCCGCTGAGCAACATCCGCGGCTGGCTGGAGGCCGCCCAGGACGGTCTGGCCGACCCGGATCCCGCGTTCGTCTCCTCGCTGCTGGAGGAGGCGGTGCAGCTCCAGCACATCATCGACGACCTCCAGGACCTGGCCGCCGCCGACGCGGGCGTGCTGCGGCTGCACCCCGAACCGGTCGGCGTCGCCGAGCTGCTCGGCCAGGTCGCCGCCGCCCACCAGGCCCGCGCGGAGACGGCGGGCGTGACGCTGACGGTGGTGGCCGCCGCCCCGGCGCCGGCTCTGCACGCGGACCCGGTCAGGCTGCGGCAGGCGGTGGGGAACCTGGTCTCCAACGCCGTACGGCACACGCCGGCGGGCGGGACGGTGACGCTGCGCGCATACGGGGGCGGGGACGGGTCCGGGGACGAGGAGCGGCCCGAGGACGTGGACGGGCCCGGGTCCGGGTGCGGGTCCGGCGACGGGGGCGGGGTGGCGGCAGGAGAGAGGGCCGGTCACGTGGTGGTGATCGAGGTGGCGGACACCGGGAGCGGCATTCCGGCCGGGGACCTTCCGTACGTCTTCGACCGCTTCTGGCGTGCGGAGAAGTCCCGCAGCCGCCGTACGGGAGGCAGTGGCCTCGGCCTCGCGATCGTCCGGAAGCTGGCCGAGGCCCACGGAGGTACGGCGAGCGCGACCAGTACGGAGGGGAAGGGTTCGGCCTTCACGCTCCGCCTTCCAAGCTCCGCGCCGACGGGGCCTGATGGGATGACCACAGCGTCCTGACAGCTTCCTCATAACTTCCGGTCAGCCTGGCTCCACGCCTCGTACCCCGGTGCACACCGGCACCGGGCCCGTCACGGGGCGACGTATGGAATGGAGCCATCCGTATGACCGCTTTGACCGCTCGCCTCACCCTGCGCACCGCCGTGCTCGCCGCCGTGGCGGCCGGCGCGGTGCTGGTCCCGTCGACCGCCGCCTTCGCCGACGCGACGCCGAAGCCCTCCGCGCCCGCCGAGAGCGCCCCCGAGGTGTCGCCGGAGCGGGCGAAGGCCGCCGAAGCCGCCGAGGCCGCCGAGGACGCGCCGAAGGAGGCCCGCCCCTCCGTCGTACCCCGTGGTGGCGTCGCGGCGGGCGACCGCCCGGTGCCCGCGGCGCCGCGGGAGGCCGCTCCCGCCCCGGCGGTCGTGCCGCGCGGTGGCGTGGCGGCCGGTGAGCGCCCGGCCGGCACCGGCGACAACAGCACCACGGCCCTCGCCGGCTCGGTGGCCGGAGCCGCCCTGCTCGCGGGCGCCGGCACCCTCGTGCTGCGCCGCCGCAACGGCTGACCCACCGTCACCACCCACCTCTGACACCGAACGTGGCGCCGTCCCGCACCGGGGCGGCGCCACGCCCGGTGGCCGCCCCTGGAGCCCTCATGCACGCCCCCCGTTCCCCCCGCCTCCCCCGCCGCCCCCGAACGGCCGCCCTGCTGACCGCGCTGGCGACCTGCGCGGCCCTGACGGCCTGCGCGGGACAGACGCCCTCACCGGCCGCGCCCCCGGCGGCATCCGCTCCGGCGTCGCCCGCGCCCGGGACCTCGGCCACACAGCAGCCGGCCTCCGCGGACGCCTCGGCCCCCGCCCAGGTCGCCATCCCCTCCCTCGGCATCCGCAGCTCCCTCATGCGCCTGGGGCTCAACGCGGACGGCACGGTCGAGGTCCCGCCCGCCGAGCAGGGCATGACGGCGGGCTGGTACACCGGCGGAGCCGTACCCGGCCGCCCGGGAGCGGCCGTACTGATCGGCCACAACGACACCCGCTTCGGCCGGGCCGTCTTCCACGACCTCAAGGACATCCGCAAGGGCGCCCAGGTACTCGTCCAGGACGACAGCGGTGCGTCCCTGAGCTTCACGGTCACGGGCAAGGAGACGGTCAGCAAGAAGGCGTTCCCCACCGAGCGGGTCTACGGCGCCACCAAGGGCAGCACGCTGCGGCTGGTCACCTGCGACGGGGCGTTCGACGCGGAGGGGCACCCGGTCGACAACCTGATCGTCTACGCCGAGCGGAGCTGAGCCGAGTCCGCCCAAGGCCGAAGCCTGATGGCATTCGGCCGGACAGACGGACGGCATCCGATGTCTACCCACGAGTAACTGCCGCTGCTTTGATGGGTGCCACCCGGTACGCCCCCACTCATCAGCAGGAGCCCTCGTGCCGCACTCCGCCCTCCCCCGCCTCTCCGCCCTGGCCCTCTGTGCCGTGCTCGCCGCCGTCCCCCTGGCCGTGAACACGCCGCAGGCCCAGGCGGCCACCGGCGCCGACACCCCGTCGCTGCGGGTCCTCTCGTACAACGCGTTCATCTTCAGCAAGACGCTCTACCCCAACTGGGGCCAGGACCACCGGGCGGCAGAGATCCCGAAGGCGTCGTTCTTCCGGGGCAACGACGTGGTCGTGATCCAGGAGGCCTTCGACAACGGGGCCTCCGACGCCCTGCTGCGCAACTCCGCCGCCCAGTACCCGTACCAGACGCCGGTGGTGGGCCGCGGCAAGAGCGGCTGGGACGCCACCGGCGGCTCGTACTCGGCGACGATCCCGGAGGACGGCGGCGTCACGATCCTGAGCAAGTGGCCGATCGTACGCAAGGAGCAGTACGTCTTCAAGGACGCCTGCGGCGGCGACTGGTGGTCCAACAAGGGCTTCGCCTATACGGTGTTGGACGTCAACGGCACCCGGGTCCACGTCGTCGGCACCCACGCCCAGTCGACCGACCCCGGCTGTTCGGCGGGCGAGGCGGCCCAGATGCGCAGCCGCCAGTTCAAGGCGATGGACGCCTTCCTGGACGCCAAGAGGATCCCGGCCTCCGAACAGGTCATCGTGGCGGGCGACTTCAACGTGGACGGGCACTCCGCCGAGTACGCCTCCTTCCTGAACGACGCGGGCCTGAGCCCGGCCGACACCAGGACCGGCCACACCTACTCCTTCGACACCCGCGACAACTCGATCGCCTCCGAGCGCTACCCGAACGACCCCCGCGAGGACCTGGACCACGTCCTGCACCGCGCCGGTCACGTCAAGCCGGAGAACTGGAAGAACGATGTGATCAAGGAGGAGAGCGCCCCCTGGACGGTCTCCAGCTGGGGCAAGAGCTACACCTACACCAACCTCTCCGACCACTACCCGGTGATCGGCTCCGCCAACTGACCCCACGGGTGGGACAATCGGCGCCTTCCCTTCCCTTCCCCGCCCCGCCCCGCCCCGCCCGTGAAGGATCCCGCTCCATGAGCCCTGCCCCCCAACCGTCGTTCCACCTCATCCCCGGAAGCCCGGACTCCCCGGTGCTGCTGCACGTGCCGCACGGGTCCCGGACGATTCCGGACGAGGTCCGCGACGGAATCGTCCTGGACGACGGTGCTCTGGAGCGGGAACTCGACCACATCACCGACTCCCACACGGCCGAACTGGCGGCCAGAGCGGCCACGGCCTCGCCCGTCCACCCCTGGCGCCACGTCAACGCCCTCTCGCGCCTGGTCGTCGACCCCGAACGCTTCCCCGACGACCGCGAGGAGATGCGCGCCGTGGGCATGGGCGCGGTCTACACCCACACCACCCACCGCGAACGGCTGCGCGGCCAGGGCGTCGACGAACACCCGCTGCTGGAGCGGTACTTCCACCCGTACGCGCAGGCGATGACGGAGGCGGTCGACGCCCGGATCGCCGCCACGGGCCGGGCGGTGATCGTCGACGTCCACTCGTACCCGACGACGCCGCTCCCGTACGAACTCCACGCCACGGGCCCGCGCCCGCCCGTCTGCCTGGGCACCGACCCGTTCCACACCCCGCCGGGGCTCGACGCGCTGGCGGGGGCGCTGGCGGAGCTGGTGGGGGCGTGCTGACTCGGCGCACAGCCCCTGGTGGGGGGGGCGGCTACCCGATCTCCACCACCCGCGCCCACGCCGGCGGCCCGGGTGGCACGTAGTCGGGGTCGTCCTCCCGCCAGGAGCGGCGCTTGTGCTCCCTGGGGAACAGACCGATGACCGTGCGGCACGGCGGCTGGGTGTCCGGCCACGGTGTCTGGCCGTCGGTCAGGACCACGATGGCGTCGGGCCGGGGGTGTGCCCGGAGGGCCTTGGCGAAGCCCGTACGCAGATCCGTGCCGCCGCCGCCCAGCAGCGGGATGCCCTCGGCGCGGCACAGGGGGTGCACGACCCGGGTCGCCGCGTCGCACGCGAGGACGGTGACCAGGTCGCGGCGGCCGCCCACGGACCGGGAGATGGCGGCGACTTCCAGGAGGGCGCTGCCCAGTTCGGCGTCGCTGACCGAGCCTGAGGTGTCGATGACCACGGAGACCCGGGGCTGTCTGCGGCGCAGGCTCGGCAGGACGACGCCGGGCAGTCCGGCGGAGCGGCGCGAGGGACGGCCGTAGGTGTAGTCCTCCCCCGCGCCCGGCCCCGACGCGGCCGAGCGGACCGCGGCGCCCAGCAACTCCCTCCAGGGCTGCGGAGGATGGAACGCCTCCTCCGCCCACCGCTGCCACCCCTTCGAGGCGTTGCCCGGACGGCCGGTGATGCCCTGAGCCACCCGGAAGCGGACCGCGTCCCGTTCCTGGGCACTGAGCCCGTGCGCGCCGTCGGGGCCCAACTCCCAGTCCCGCTCCAGTCCGTCGGCGCCGCTTCCGCAGTCGAGCCAGGCGAGGTCCTGGGTGCGTGGACCGAGCCGGAACTGACGAAGGTAGTCCTCCATGAGTTCTCCGGGCGGCAGGTGCAGAGTCGACGGGTACACGATGCCTCCCGGCCAGGCCAGGCCGTCGCCGTACACGTCGTCGTTGATCTCGCAGTCGGCGGCGATGTTCATACGCAGCCGCTCCCCGGGACCGGTCAGCCCGCGCTCCCGGGCGACCCGGTCGCTGCGGCCGTGGTGGTCGCGCAGCAGGTGCGACACCTCGTGGACCCAGACCCCGGCCAGCTCCTCCACCGGGGTCCGGGCCACGAAGGCGGGCGAGACATAGCATCGCCAGTACCGGTCGACGCCCATGGTCGGTACCCGCCGTGACTCCACGGTGTGCAGGGCGAACAGGGCCGTCGCCAGGTAGGGGCGGGCCCGGACGGCCTGGAGCCGGGCGGCGAAGAGCTTGTCCAGGTCGAGCGCGCCCGCTGCGTCCACCACCGCCACCGGCCCGCCTTCCCTCGTCGTCACCGGCCCGTCTTCCCCCACCGTCATCGGTCCGCCTTCGCCGTCGCCGCGACCCGGTCCGCCGCCCGGTCCGCCCGCCGGGACAGGGAGACCACCCCGGCGAGGTGTTCGATGGCCGCCGGAACGTCCCAGTCCTCCTGACGCAGCGTGGCGAGGGTGGTCGCGGGGACGACCACCAGGTCCGGGGCCCCGGTCTCCAGCGCCCGGACGAGCAGCGCCCACGCGGCGTCCCAACGCTCCCGGTCCGGGCGGGTACGGACCGCCGCGACCACACCGTCCAGTGCGGCTTGACGGAGATCGCCGCGCTCGGGCAGGTCGGCACCCGCCGGGTCGGCGAGGAGCTCCTCGGGGTCCGGGAGGTCCATCCGGTCCAGGCTCGCCAGCAGCTCCAGCCCCGGGCCGTCCCCCACCGTGCCCCGGACCAGCAGGGACAGCACGTCCCGGGAGGACCCGGCGGCGGTCGCGAAGGCGACCAGGTTCAGTGTCATGTCCCAGCTGCGCGGCGAGGGCCAGGGTCCTCCCCGGCTCGTCTCCGTGGTGGGCAGCCGGTGGACGAGCGTGGGGCGGGCGGAGAGGAGCCCGCACACCGCACGCCGGGCGAAGTCCACGGCCTCGGGCAGCTTCCCCGGATCGAGCCGCGGCAGCGTCGCGCGCGGCCAGGTGCCGGCAAGGCCGCGCACGACGACCTCGTGGTCGTGGGCCCACCGGAGGTGGACGAAGCGATTGGCGAGCGGCGGGCTCAGCTCCCAGCCGTCGGCCGCCGAGGAGCGCGGGTTGGCGGCGGCCACGATCCTTATGCCGGGCGGGAGTTGGAGGGCTCCGATCCGCCGTTCGAGTACGAGGCGGAGCAGCGCGGCCTGGACGGCCGGCGGTGCGGTGGACAGCTCGTCCAGGAACAGCAGCCCGCGCCCCGCCCGCACGAGGCGGACGGCCCAGTCGGGCGGGGCCATCGGGACCCCCTGCTCGGCGGGGTCGTCCCCCACGATGGGCAGCCCGGAGAAGTCGGACGGCTCGTGCACGCTGGCGATCACCGTGGTGAGCGGCAGGTCCAGGGAGGCCGCGAGCTGCGTGAGGGCCGCGGTCTTGCCGATCCCCGGCTCCCCCCACAGGAGTACGGGCAGGTCGGCGGCGACCGCCAGCGTCAGCGCCTCCAGTTGGATGTCGGGGCGCGGTTCGGTGGTGGTGTCCCGGAGGAGGGCCATCAGGGCGTCGGCGACGGCGAGTTGGGAATCGTCGGAAGGAAGGGTGCCAGTAGGCATGGATGATCACCTGAGGGTGTGAGATGAGGACGAATGAGTACGAGGCCGGGGCCGGAGCCCCGGGTCAGCGGACGGCCGTGGCCCGCGGGCGTGGGCGGCGGTCCCCGGGATGCCACTGGTCCGGGCGGTAGCGGGCGGGGCCGGGCCCCAGCAGGCCCGCCCTGAACAGCCCGTAGACGATCCGCCGTTGGGCGGCAGCCTCCAGCTCGTCCCGCAGGGGGCCGCTGCGCAGCGGCGCCTCGGGCCCCAGCAGCCCTTCGACGACGGCCAGCGCGCCGGCGGTGTCTCCGTGATCCAGACGTTCGCGGACACCGGTCAGGCAGTCGGGCCGCCGGTGCGCCGCGTCGATGGCCTGGAGGCAGGGCAGGGGCGTACCGGTGAGCGCGACCAGAAGCTCTTCACGGCGGATCTCGGCCGGGTCGTGGTCCAGCGGGGCCAGCACCCCGTCGACCAGGCCGACCCGGTGCCGGGCCCCACGGCATTCCACGAGGTGTGGCCGCCCTGCCCGGTCCGCCGTCCCCGGCCGGTCCGCCGCCCCTGGCCGGGGCGGTGCCGGATCGGCCGAGGGGCCATCCGGTACGAGGGCCCGTGCGACCAGCGGGTGGAGTTGACCGACACCGATCGCACCGGTGCGGATCAGCTCCAGGTCGGGCACCACCCAGGTGGCCGCGTCCGGCAGCACCGGTGGTGTGGGCGCACCCGGTTCGGGGGGCGTTGCCGCGATGTGTACGGTGGGGGTGCGGGCGCCGCCCGTCGACGGTGCCCCTGGATCCCCGGCGAGGTCGCGCTCGCCTCCCTCCACGGTCACGTCCAGGAGCAGCCTGCGTCGGCCCCCCAGCCGTACACTCACCGGCCCACCGGCTCCCCGCCCCTCGGCGCGGAGCAGGATCGCCGCCTCCGCCGCCCACCGGTCGACGGCGTACGGACGGCCCGGCGGCAACGCCCCCAGCACCTGCGGATCGATCCCCGAAGGGCGATCGGCGGCCGGACGGTCGCCCCCCGAGCGGCTCCGCAGCTCATCGGCCCTGCGGACATCCCACAGGTGGCGGTGCAGGTCCAGGCGGAAGCGCCGGCTCGGACGGGGATGAGGATGGCGGCGGGCGGCGGGCCCGGTGTGCGACCCGTCCCACAGCGCGAGGCTGATGCGCTGCCTGGCATCCGCCCAGCCGGGCGGGGTCCGGACGACCAGGTGCAGCGGGCCCGGCCCGTCGCGCCCGGAGGTGTCGTAGCGCGCCAGCGCGACGGTCAGCCCCGGGCGGAGCAACCCGTCCGGGGCGGCCCTCGGCATATGCCAGCGCAACAGGTCAGGGGCCAGATGGCGAAGGTCGGTCCGGATACGGGCGGCGAGTTCCCGGCCGTGGGTGCGGGCCACGGAACGCAGCTGGAGATCGACGTCGACGCCTGCGGCGGCGCACGCTCCTGCCCAGTCGCCGGCCCTGCGGCGGGCCGTCGCCGTTGCGATCATCGAGGCCGGCACGGCGAATGCGCGCACGCGCGGCCAGAAGGACGGGTGGGAATCCCTGTTCGCGGCTTGAGTGAGCATCAGCACTCACCTTGCGCGGACGGGACCCCCGATCTGTTCGTCGAGTGATTCATCGCGGGAAGCGTAACTCCCGTCGCCGTGATCGGCCAGAGCTTTTCTCACGGACAGGCCGCGCACCCCCGCCGAAACGCGGCCCCCGTCCGTGACGTCGTCGGCTCAGCCGGCCCTCAGAAGAACACCCCGCACCGCAGCAGCACGTTCGCGTACGGGCGGGCCTCTCCCGTCCGTACGACCAGGCGTGCCGTTGCCGTGCGCGCCTTCAGGTCGTCGTGCGGGATCAGGTCCAGGTCCGGGAAGTGGGTGTCCAGGAGGCTTGTGGCCTCCGGGTTGGTGTCGCGTACCTCCAGGGCCGCCGTCGCGCCCTCCACCACCAGCTCGTCGAGCAGGCCGTCCAGTACCTCGGCGAACGACGGAGTTCCGGCGCGGAAGGCCAGGTCGACCACGCGGGGGCCGGGCGGGATCGGCATGCCCGCGTCGCAGACCAACACGGTGTCGCCGTGGCCCAGTTCGGCGATGGCTCCGGACAGGTGGCGGTTGAGGATGCCGGACTTCTTCACAGCGCGTCGACCTCCTCCAGCGTCGGGAAGGACGCCTGCGCACCCTTCGACGTGACGGCCGCCGCCCCCACCCGTACCGCGAAGGCCGCCGCCTCGCGCAAGTCGTCGCCGCGGCCCAGACGCCAGGCCAGGGCGGCGGTGAACGCGTCCCCGGCCCCCGTCGTGTCGACGGCCTCGACCTTCGGGCTGACCAGGTGGTCCAGGGAGTCCGTGCGGCTGTCGGCCACCAGCGCCCCCGCGGCGCCCAGGGTGATCACGACCGAGCGCGGGCCCAGGGCGAGCAGGGCCGGGACCCAGTCGTGCGGGGTCTCGCCCGCTGCCTCGCCGAGGATGTAGCGCGCCTCGTGCTCGTTGACCACCAGCGGGTCGCAGGCCGCCAGCACCTCGTCGGGCAGCGGGGCGGGCGGGGACGGGTTGAGGACGAGGCGGGCCCCGTCACCCAGACCGCGCGCCGTCTGCGCGACCGTGTCCAGGGGGATCTCCAGCTGTACGGAGACCACCCGCGCGGCGGCGATCAGCGGGGCCGCCGCGGTCACGTCCTCGGGGGTGAGTCGGCCGTTGGCACCCGGGGAGACCACGATGCTGTTGTCGCCCGAGGGGTCCACGGTGATCAGCGCGACCCCGGTCGGGGCCCCGCCGACCAGGACGCCCGCCGTGTCGACGCCCGCGGTGCGCTGCGTCTCCAGGAGGAGGCGGCCGTGGTCGTCGTCGCCGACCCGCGCGAGCAGCGCCGTACGGGCTCCCAACCGGGCTGCGGCGACAGCCTGGTTGGCGCCCTTGCCACCCGGGTGGACGGCCAGGTCGGAGCCGAGCACCGTCTCTCCGGGGGCGGGGCGGCGTTCGACGCCGATCACCAGGTCGGCGTTGGCCGAGCCGACGACCAGGAGGTCGTACCGGTCGTCGCCGGGGGCGTTGTCGTGCATGGGGGTGCTTCCTGCTCTCGTCGGTCGGGGCCTCGTGGGAGGGGGCGTGCGGCGGGCGGGGTTCGGGTCCCGCCCGCCGTGGATACGGCCCGGGGTGCGTGCAGCCGCCGTGGATGCGGCCCGGGGTGCGTGCCCCCCCGGGTTCAGGTTCAGCCTGCCGTCAGGAGAAGTCGGCCACGTTCTCGCGCGTGACCACCTTGACCGGCACCTTCACCGTCTTCTCGACCTGGTCGCCCTCCGCCGCCTTGACGGCGTTCTGCACGGCGATCCTGCCCAGCTCGCGGGGCTGCTGGGCCACCGACGCGTACAGCGTGCCGGCCTCGACCGCCTTGAGACCGTCCGGGGTGCCGTCGAAACCGACCACCGAGACGGACCTGCCCGCCTTGCCGCCCAGCGCCTTGACCGCGCCCAGCGCCATCTCGTCGTTCTCGGCGAAGACGCCGGTGATGCCCGGGTGGGACTGGACCAGGTTGGTCATGACGTCCAGGCCCTTGGTGCGGTCGAAGTCCGCGGGCTGCTTGGCGACCACCTTGATGTCCGGGTACGCCTTGAGGCCCTCGGCGAAGCCCGCTCCGCGCTCGCGGCTGGCGGAGGTGCCCGCCGTGCCCTGAAGGATGACGATGCTGCCCTTGCCGCCGAGCTTGTCGGCCAGCGCGTCGGCGGCGAGCTTGCCGCCCGCCACGTTGTCGGAGGCGACGAGGGTGGCGGTGTCGGCCTTGTTGACACCCCGGTCGGCGGCGATCACCGGGATGTCCGCCTTGTTGGCGCTGCGGACACCCGGTCCGACGGCGTCGGAGTCCACCGGGTTGACGATGATCGAGGAGAACCCCGAACTGGTGAAGTTCTGGAGCTGGTTGGCCTGCTGCGAGGCGTCGTTCTGGGCGTCGGTGACGGTGAGGTCGATGCCGGCCTTCTCCGCCTGAGCCTGCGCGCCTTCCTTCATCTGCACGAAGAAGGGGTTGTTGAGCGTCGAGAGGGACATGCCGACCTTCGTCGTGCCCCCGGACGAACCGGAGTTGACGTAGGACACCCCGCCGACGACGACCGCCACGGCGAGCGCCGCTCCGGCGAACCTGAACGCTCCCCTGCGACCGGAACCCGGTGCGCCGGACGCCGTTCCGGCCGAGGAGGCCGCGCCCGAACCGGCCTTGCGGCGCAGCGTGTCGAGCAGGACGGCGAGTGCGATGACGACGCCGATGACGACCTGCTGCCAGAACGCCGAGACCGACAGGAGGTTGAGGCCGTTGCGGAGCACCGCGAGGATGAGCGCGCCGATCAGGGTGCCGGACGCCTTGCCGACGCCGCCGGCCAGGCTGGCGCCGCCGATGACGACGGCGGCGATGGCGTCCAGTTCGTACCCCTGGGCGGCCTGCGGCTGGGCGGAGACGAGGCGCGAGGCCAGGACGATGCCCGCGACGGCGGCGAAGAGGCCGGAGAGCGCGTAGATGACGATCTTCTGGCGCTTGACCCGCAGACCGGAGAGCCGGGCCGCTTCCTCGTTGCCGCCGATCGCGTACATGGAGCGGCCGATGAAGGTACGGCCGAGGATGAGCGCCGTGATCAGGCCCATCGCGATCATCACGAGGACCGGTACGGGGAGCCAGCCGCCGAGCGTGTCACCGAGCCGTGAGACGGATTCGGGGAACGCGATCGGGCTGCCCTGCGAGATGACGAGGGAGAGGCCTCGGGCGATCGAGAGCATCGCCAACGTGGCGATGAACGGCGGGAGTTTGCCGTACGAGACGAGGGCGCCGTTGACGAAGCCGCAGGCGATGCCCGTGACGATCGCGAGCACCACCGCGAGGACGACCGGTACCCCGGCGGACGTCGCCGACCAGGCCAGGACCGTCGCGGACAGGGCCGCCACCGAGCCGACGGACAGGTCGATGCCCGCCGAGACGATGACGAAGGTGACACCGAACGCGAGGATCGCGGTGACGGCCGCCTGGACGCCGACGTTCAGCAGGTTCTGGGTGGTCAGGAAGTCGCCGGAGAGCAGCGACATCGCCACCACCAGGACGACCAGGGCGCTGAGCGCGCCGTTGTCGAGCAGGACGCGGCGTATCACGGAAGTGCCACCTGCGCCCGTGTCACTCTTGAGTGTCTCAGTGGCCACGGGGGCCCTCCTCTTCTTGCTTCTTCGGTGCGGGGTGGTCGTTCGCGTCCGTCACGGCGGTGGAGACCGCGAGGGCCATGACGGCGTCCTGGGTGGCCTCGGCCGCGGGGAGTTCGCCGGCGATCCGGCCCTGGGCCATGACCAGCACCCGGTCGCTCATGCCGAGGACTTCGGGCAGGTCGCTGGAGATCATCAGGACGGCGTGGCCGGATGCGGTGAGTTCGTTGATGAGCTGGTAGATCTCGACCTTGGCGCCGACGTCGATGCCCCGGGTCGGCTCGTCCAGGATCAGCACCCGGGTGTCGGCCAGCAGCCACTTGCCGATGACGACCTTCTGCTGGTTGCCGCCGGAGAGGGTGCGCACGTGCTGGCCGAGGCCGGACATGCGGACACCGAGCTGCTGGGCGATGCGGGCCGCCGCCGTGCGCTGCCCCTTCAGGTCCACGAGCCCCGAGCGGGTCGCGGAACGCAGGGTGACCAGGCCGAGGTTCTCCTGCACGGAGGCGTCCAGGACCAGGCCCTGGCCCTTGCGGTCCTCCGGTACGAGGCCTATCCCGGCGCCCATCGCCGCGGGCACGTCGTGCCGGGCGATCCGCTCGCCGCGTACGTCGACGGTGCCCGCGTCGTAGGGGTCCGCGCCGAAGACCGCGCGCGCCACCTCCGTACGACCGGCGCCGACCAGTCCGGCCAGGCCCACGACCTCACCGGCGTGCACGTCGAAGCTGATGTCGTGGAAGACCCCGTCCCGGGTCAGCCCTCGCACGGAGAGCAACGCCTCACCCGTGTCGGGGCGTTCGCGCGGGTACTGCTGCTCGATGCTGCGTCCGACCATGAGCTGGACGAGCCCGTCCTCGGGCGTGGAGGCGGGCACCTGGTCGATGCTGCGGCCGTCGCGCAGGACGGTGACGCGGTCACCGAGCGCGGCGATCTCCTCCAAGTGGTGGGTGATGAAGATGATTCCGACACCGTCCGCGCGCAATTGCCGCACGATGGCGAAGAGTTTGTCGACCTCTTCGGAGGTGAGCACGGCGGTCGGCTCGTCCATGATCAGAACGCGGGCCTCCAGGCTGAGCGCCTTGGCGATCTCGACCATCTGGAGCCGGGCGATGCCCAGTTCGCGGACCTTGGCGTCCGGGCGCGCGTCGACGCCGACCCGGCGCAGCAGCTTCTCCGCGTCGGCTCGCATGCGCCGGTGGTCGATGAGACCGAAGCGGCGCGGCTGCCGGCCGAGGAAGATGTTCTCGGCCACCGTCAGATCGGGCACCAGGTTGAACTCCTGGTAGATGGTGGCGATGCCGAGCCGTTCGGCGTCCTGCGCGTTGTCGATGCGCACCTCGCGGCCCTCGGCGAGGATCCGGCCGCGGTCGGGGCGGTAGGCGCCGGAGAGCATCTTGATGAGGGTGCTCTTGCCGGCGCCGTTCTCGCCGAGCAGGACGTGGACCTCGCCTCTGCGGAGGTCGAAGTCGACGTTGTCGAGCGCCACCACGCCGGGGAAGGTCTTGCGCAGACCCTCGATGCGCAGCAACTCGTCCGGTGTGTCCACCAGTTGCTTCTCCGGTGCGGTCACCGGTCGCTCCTCTGGTCGGTCGCGTCCCGGCCGCACGAGCGGCGCGCGACGAGACGGGCGGGCAGGGTGACGGACCGCGGGGTCCGTCCCTCGATCAGGTCGGCCAGCGCGCGTACGGCGGCGCGTGCCAGTTCCGCGGTCGGCTGGGCGATGGCGGTGATCGGCGGGTCGGTGTGGACGAACCACGGGATGTCGTCGAAGGCGGCGAGCGCGATGTCGTCGGGGACCCGCAGCCCCCGGGCCCGGATCGCGTCCAGCGCGCCGAGTGCCATCAGGTTGTCTGCGGCGAACACGACCTCGGGCGGCTCGGCCAGGGCGAGGAACCCCTCGGTGGCGCGCCGGCCGCTGGCGGCCTGGAAGTCGCCCTGCCCGATGTAGGCGTCGGGCAGGGCGAGGCCGAGTTCACGCAGGGCGTCCCGGAAGGCCTCGACGCGCTCGTTGCCGGTGGTGGTGGCCGCGGGCCCGGCGATGATCGCGAGCCTGCGGTGGCCGAGGCCGTGCAGGTGGGCCACCAGGTCCTTGACCGCGCCCGTACCGTCGGCCCGGACGACGGGGACGTCGAGGCCCGGGATCCAGCGGTCCACGAAGACCATCGGCGTACCGCTCAGGGCGACCTCCCGCATCAGCGGGGAGCCCCCGTCGGCGGGCGAGACGAGCAGCCCGTCGATCCTGCGGTCGATGAGCGTGCGGATGTGGTGGTCCTGGAGCGCGGGCCGCTCGTCGGCGTTGCCGATGATGACGCTGTAGCCGAGGGCGCGGGCCTCCTCCTCGACGAAGCGGGCCAGCTCGGTGAAGTACGGATTGAGTACGTCACTGATGACCAGGCCGAGGGTGCGGGTCTGCGCGGTGCGCAACGAGCGGGCCACGGCGTTGGGCCGGTAGCCGAGGGCGTCGACGGCGGCGATGACGCGGGCCCTCGCGTCCGCGCTGACGGACGGATGACTGTTCAGCACCCGCGAGACCGTCGCGACGGAGACACCCGCCGCGGCCGCGACATCCTTGATGCTCGCCATGTCCGGACCACCTCCTTGTGGTTTCCGTACACCTCGAAACCAGGGGGGCGGACCGCTCGCGCGATGCCATGGAATCGATTACAGACACGATTGGAATCGATTCCATGGCTGAAAACAAGACCCCTCTCCGTGTCCGAGACCTGATCGTGACAGGAGGGGTGACCGCTGAAGTGGCCGGAGCACGTAGCTACGTGCCCTCCCTGGAGGGCACGCAACGAGGGGCGAACCGTTCGGCGGCAGCCCCGGTGCGAGGCCGGTGCGCGGCGGCCCCTGTCCCGCGCTACGCCGGACAGGGGCCGCCGCCGGAACCGGCTACGCGCTGCGGGTGGGCAGACAGGTGTCGATGACCTCGGCGACGAGGGCGGCGCCGCGGCTGTTCTGGTGGATGTGGTCGGTCGTGAGCACGAGACCTCGGCGCCTCGAGACCGTGTCGAGGCCGCGGCGCAGTACGGCGTGCCGGAGGAGGGCACCGGCACCGGCTGCGGTCGTCAGTTCCCGGTACGGGATCGGCGGCGGGTCCGCTTCGCGCAGCTCCTCGGTCTGGCGTTCGTGGAGTGGGAGGTAGGTCGCCCCGGTGGTGGTGGCGACCTCGGCGATCATCCGGCTGTAGGCGCGCGATGCCTGGGCCGCCGCTCCGTCGAGTTGTTGGCCGAGGACGGGAAGCGACAGCAGACCGATCGTCGCGTCGGTCTCCCTTCGCAGCCGTTCGACGACGGCGCCCAGGCACTGCTGGAACCGGCCGGCCGACGGGCGCTCGGGGAGGCGTTTACGCTTCATGGCCTGCTCGACGGGGTAACCGGCGAGGCTCGCTCGGGCGTCGTTGGTCCCGATCAGCACGGTGATCACGTCGGGCGGGTCCGCGACGACGGGATCGAGGCGCCGCGAGAGGTTGTGGGCGAAGTCGCCGTTGGCAGCGAAGCGGGCGAGCCGCACGTCGCCGGGAGGGTGGCGTCGTTCGAGAAGGTCCAGGTAGTCGACGCTGAGCTGCGCGCGGGTGAGGCTGTCGCCGAGGCACGCGACGCGTGTCGTCACGGCGCTTGCGTGCCGGGCGGGCCGACGTGCTCGGTCGGGCAGGCGTCGGTCCGGGGACGGTGGTCGGTGCCCAGGCCGGCGGTGACGGCCAGGATGGACGCCGGCCCCGCCATGTCGACCGCGTGCCACGCCCCGGCCGGGTTGACGGTGGCCTCGCCCGGCCCGAGCACGACGCGCTCGGGCACCCCGTCCACGTCGCGGGTGACCGTCACCGACCCGCTGAGGCAGACGACCAGTTCGTCGCCGGCCGGGTGGCGCTCCCAGTGGTCGCCGGGGCCGTCGCCGTCGAAGATGGCCACCATCCGGCCCTCTGCGCCGTCCGCCGCGACGGCGGCGCTGTATGCCTGGAGCAACTCCGGGTCCCAGGCGAAGCCCTCGACGGGTTTCGCCCGCGATCCCAGCCCGAGGTGCACGGGGGTGGTCCGCAGGTCGATGGCGTTGCGTTCGTGGTTGACGAGTCTCATACCGACGATCGTCACAGGACGGCGTCCGGGCGGTCTTGAAGGAAAGGGAAGTAGAGGAAAGGGAAGTAGAGGTAGGGGAATCGAAGGGAAGGGAACGGTAGCCGGCGCGATACGCAGCCGGCCGGTGACTACCCGGTCCCGAGGAGGACTTCGCCGCGACGCCAGGCCGTCGGTGACCGGCCCGTGAACTCGCGCCAGTCCCGTACGAGATGGGCCTGGTCGGCGTAGCCGGAGACGGTCGCCACATCGGCCCACGGGAGGGGATCGTGCGCCGTCGCCAGTTCGTGCGCGTGCTCGAAGCGCAGAACGCGCGCGAAGGTCTTCGGTGACAGGCCCACCTCATCGCGGAACCGCTCGGTGAGGTACCGACGGCTCCAGCCCAGCTCCGTGGCGACCGCCCCGACCTGGACGCGGCCCCGCGCCGCGACGAGGCGGCGCCATGCCTCGGCCACCTCGGGGCGCACCCGGGACAGGGGGTCTCCGTCGCCACGGCCGACGGCTCTCAGGAGCAGCTCGTCCAGCACGGCGAACCGCGCGGCCCAGGTCGGCGCCGCCTTGAGCCGGTCGACCAGTTCGACGCCGAGCACTCCGAGAAGCTCGTCGAGCGGGACCAGCCGGTGGGCGAGCGCGGCGGCGGGCATCCCGTAGACGGCGCGGGCACCGAGGGGTGTCAGCGACACCTGCACGCCGTGCTGGCGCCCGTCGTGGTGGATCGCGACGGACCGGCACATCAGACCGCCGGCCACGCTGCCGAACCGGGTGACCGGTGACCCGTCGTCGACGCCTGCCCCGATCCCCAGGGGGTCGGACAGGCTGATCACCGTGGTGAGCACACGGCCCGGCGGACCGCAGTGCACCCCCGCCGGGAACCCGCGCAGGTCGAACCCGATGTACGAGCGGACGTACCGCCGCAGGGCGGGCGCCGGACGTGCGTCGATCCTGGTAGCCGTATGGTCCTGCACCCTCGTCAGTGTACGAACCGGCGAGCCCGGCGAGATCGACCGCTCGAACACATCCACCATGACAACAAAGCCGGTCAAAGCGACGAAGTGTCGCTTTGACCGGCTTCATTTGACCGTTTGGCCTTGGTGTCCGAGGGGGGACTTGAACCCCCACGCCCGATAAAGGGCACTAGCACCTCAAGCTAGCGCGTCTGCCATTCCGCCACCCGGACAAGGTGTCTGTCGTTCGCGGTGTGTTCCCCGCGGCGACATGGAAAACAATACCAGGGGTTCGACGCGCCTTTCACCTGCATATCCGGTGGTCAGTGCGGTGCGGCGGGCCGGTGCGGGCTCGGCCTCCACGGTCCGCGGAGGTCGCGGGGCCACCTTCGCGTCCATGAGTGATCGCGGCTACCGCCGGCCCGTCCGCTGTCTCCCCTGCGTGAGCACCTGCGCGACACGTTCTGGTGCGCGAGGAGATCCGGTGGTGTGTGGCCGGAAGCCCTCAGGTGTCGCGCCGGCTGCTGGCGGGGCTGGACGATCTGTTGCTGCTCGCGCCCGAGGAGCGGCGGCAGCCGCTGGTACGGCATCGGGCGCTGCTCGTCCAGGTCGTGGAGCGCACCGTGGTGGTGGCCGCCGACCGGGAGTTCGCCCTGCTGCCGGACCGGCAGGGCATCGGGTAGCCCTGCCGGTACCGCATATGCCTCGGGTGTCAGTCGCCGCAGCGGCCCTCGCGCAGGGAGTGCAGGTGTTCGCTCGACTTCCGGGCGAAGGCGAGCGACTCCACCGGGTTGTCGTGCTCGGCCTGCCAGTGGTGGTAGGTCCGGCCGTGGTGGGTCCGGTTGGTCACCTTCGACAGGAACGACTTGTAGTCGATGTCGCCGTCGCCGACGTCCGACATGCGGTAGCCGTCGCGCGTCGTCTCGTCGCGGACGCCGTCCTTGACGTGGAAGAGGGGGTAGCGGTCGGGGTGCTTCAGGACGTACTTCAGCGGGTCGAGCGGGGCCTTGGTGCCGTCCGCGCGCCTGCTGAAGCGGAACTGGGCGCAGTACGCCCAGTAGATGTCCAGCTCCAGGTAGACCAGGTCGGGGTCGGTCTCGGCGAGCAGGACGTCGTACAGGCGCACGTTCGGCTTGTCGGTCGCGAAGGAGAACTCCTCGGCGTGGTTGTGCTGGTAGAACTTCATGCCGCGCTTGCGGGCGGCGGCCCCGTACCGGTTGAAGTCGTCGGCCGCCCGCTTCCAGCCGTCGACCGTGGAGCCGTAGCGGAAGGGGCCCGACGCCGTGCCGATGTGCTTGAGGCCGAGGGCCTGGGCGTCGTCCAGGACCTTCTCCAGGTTCTGGGCGAAGGTGTAGGCGTCGGGGTCGTTGTCGTCGTGGTAGCCGACGTGGCTGCCGATCGGGTTGAGGCCGTGGTCCTTGGCCAGCCGCTTGAGCTGGGCCAGGGTGATGGGGCCGGCCGAGCCCTGGGTGTAGCCCGCGAACTCGATCTCGTCGTAGCCGTACCTCTCCAGCTCGGTGAAGACCGGGCCGAAGCCGAGCGTGGAGACCTGGTCGCGGAGGCTGTAGAGCTGGATGCCGAGGCGGCCGGGCGGCAGAACGGGCTTGCCCTTGTCGTGGCCGTGGCCGTGGTCATGACCGTGGCCGTGGTCATGACCGTGGCCGTGGTCCCGGCCGGCGGCCTGGGCGGTCGCCGTGCCGATGATCGTGGCGGCGGTCGCTCCGGCGGCGACACCGAGGATGTTGCGGCGGCTCAGTCTGCGGGCGAGTTCGGTGTCCTTGGAGGTGCGGCTCATGTTCGCGTGACTCCCTTGGGTGACGTGGGTGTCGTGGGTGACGTGGGTGACGTGGGGTGAGCAGTGCGGGTGCCGGGGGCGTTGTCAGTGCAGTCCGGCAAGCTGGAGGAGCAGGGACTTCACTTCGGTGGCCCTGACCCGGCCGGTGAACGCGTGGGGGGTGGAGCAGAGGATGAGCGGACCTTCGTCGTCGCTCGACGGGAGGCGGCCGTGGCTGCCGCGAATAGGTGAGGGGTCCAGGGGGACGACCGCCATGCGGTAGCGCATCCCGAGCTTCTTGCGGGCGACCGCCGAGACGGCCTTGAGCCGTACGTAGGGGTCCTGGGGGTCCATGAAGAGCTCGACGGGGTCGTAGCCGGGCTTGCGGTGGATCTCGACGAGCTGGGCGAAGTCGGGGGCGCGGGCGTCGTCGAGCCAGTAGTAGTACGTGAACCAGGCGTCCTTCTCCGCCACCGCGACCAGCTCGCCGGAGCGGGGGTGGTCCAGGTGGTGCGCCTTCTTGCCCTCGTCGTCGAGGAGCTGGTCGATGCCGGGCAGGTCGGCCAGGGCCGCCCGGGTCGCCTCCAGGTCCTCGGGGCGGCGTACGTAGACGTGGGCGAGCTGGTGGTCGGCGACGGCGAAGGCGCGTGAGGCCATCGGGTCGAGGTACTCCATGCCGTCCTGCGTGTGCACCTCCAGCAGGCCGGCCCGGCGCAGCGCCCGGTTGATGTCGGCGGGGCGGCTCACACGGGTGATGCCGTACTCGGAGAGCGCGACGACCGTACGGCCTTCGGCGCGGGCGTCGGCCAGCAGCGGGGCCATGGCCCGGTCCAGGTCGGCGGCGGCGCGGTGGGAGCGGGGGTCGTCGGGGCCGTAGCGCTGGAGGTCGTAGTCCAGGTGGGGCAGGTAGCAGAGCGCGAGGTCGGGGGTGCGGGTGGCGATGATGTGGCGGGTGGCGTCGATGATCCACCGGGAGGAGACCAGGTCGGCGCCGGGGCCCCAGAAGTGGAAGAGGGGGAACGTGCCGAGCTTGTCGGTCAGTTCGTCGTGCAGGGCGGGCGGCCGGGTGTAGCAGTCGGGTTCCTTGCGGCCGTCGGCGTAGTAGACGGGGCGCGGGGTGACGGTCCAGTCGGTGTCGGCGCCCATCGCGTACCACCAGCAGATGTTGGCGACGGTGTAGCCGGGGTGGGCGCGGCGGGCCGCGTCCCAGAGCTTGTCGCCTTCGACGAGCCCGTTGTGCTGGCGCCAGAGCAGGACGTCGCCGAGCTCGCGGAAGTACCAGCCGTTGGCGACGATGCCGTGTTCGGCGGGCATGGTGCCGGTGAGGAAGGTGGACTGGGCGGCGCAGGTGACGGCGGGCAGGACAGTGGTGAGGGGGGCCCGCGCGCCCTGCTTGCCGAGCGCCGTGAGGTTCGGCATGTGGGCGAGGAGCTGCGGGGTGAGGCCCACGACGTCGAGGACGAGGAGGGGGGTGGGCCCTGTGCGGCCTGCCCTGCCCCCGGTGGCGGAGGTACCGGGAGTGTCCGTGGTCATGGCAGCTCCTTGAGGCCGAGGTCGACCAGGAGGTCGCGGGCGAGGGTGAGTTCGGCGGCGATGCCGTCGGCGAGCTGGGTGCGGGTGCGGGGCCGCAGTTCGGCGGGCAGGGCCTGCCAGGTGTACGTCTCCACCTCCAGGTGCCGGGTCAGCGGCACCGGTCCCCCGACGAGCCGGGCGAGCGTGGCGCGGAGCACGGGGAGTGTGGAGGTGAGCGGGGGCGCGGGCGGTGCGTGCAGGGGTACGTGGAAATGGGCCCGCCAGGGGGTGGAGTCCGGGAGTGCCCCGCCGGCGACCGCCTCGTCCAAGTCGTCGGTGCCGCGCAGACCGGCCGCCGTGCGCGTCCGGGTCTGGTGCAGGAAGCGCGGCTCGGCGAAGGCCGCCAGCGCGGCGCGGACCTCGGGCAGGTGCGGGTGTTCGGCGTGCAGGGCGGCCGAGAGCTGGCTCTTGACCACCGGGACGCCTGCCGCCGTCAGGGCGTCGAGCGCGGTGTCGGGGTCCTCGAAGGAGGTCGCCAGGTGGCAGGTGTCGACGCAGATGCCGATGCGTTCGTGACCGATGGCGGTGAGCGGGGCGATGGCGTCGGTGGTCGTCTCCACCGTGCAGCCCGGTTCCGGTTCGAGGCCGACGCGGATGGACTTGCCGGTCAGCTCGGCGAGGGCGTCCAGGCGCTGGGCGAGCGTGGTGAGGGCGACGCGGGTGGCGGGTGCGGCCCCGGGGTCGGTGTCGTAGGGGGTGCGCCAGGCCAGCGGGAGGGTGGAGATGGTGCCTTCGGTGACGTCGTCGGGGAGCAGGGCCGCCAGCAGCCGGGAGAGGTCGGTGGTGTGGGCGAGGCGGTCGGGTTCGGTCCAGTCCGGCCGGTAGACCCGGTACTTGACCTCGTCGGCGCCGAACCCCTCGTACGGGAAGCCGTTGAGGGTGACCACTTCGAGGCCCCGGCTGTCGAGTTCGGCGCGCAGGGCGCGGAGTTGGGCGGGGTCGTTGATCAGGGCGCGGGCGGCGTCCCTGGCGAGCCAGAGGCCGATGCCGAGCCGGTCCCGGCCCAGGCGGCGGCGGACCGGTTCGCAGTGGTCGCGGAGCTGTGCGCGGACGCCGTCCAGGGTCTCGGCGGGGTGGACGTTGGTGCAGTAGGAGAGGTGGACGACGGAACCGTCCGGGTGGCGGAAGCGCATGGCCTCACTCCCCGCCGCGCAGGATGGAGTTGCCCTCGTGGAGGGCGTCGGGGGCCGGGACGTCCAGGTGGAGGCGGCCGCTCTGGCCGTAGAAGGCGACGGGGTTGCGCCACAGGACCTGGTCGACGTCGTCCTCGGTGAAGCCGGCCTTCAGCATCGCGTCGGCGACCTTGCGGGTCTTGAGCGGGTCGCTCTTTCCCCAGTCGGCGGCGGAGTTGACGAGGATCTTCTCGGTGCCGTGGTTCTTGAGGACGGTGACCATGCGGTCCTCGTCCATCTTGGTGTCCGGGTAGATGGAGAACCCGGCCCAGCAGCCGCTGTCAGTGGCGGCCTTTACGGTGGTCTCGTTGAGGTGGTCGAGCAGGACGTGCTCCGGGGGGAGGTGCGATTCGCGGATGACGTCGATGGTGCGGTGGAGACCGGCGAGCTTGTCGCGGTGCGGGGTGTGGACGAGGGCGGGCAGCCCGTGGTCGGCGGCGAGCTGGAGCTGGGCGGCGAGGGCGTGGTCCTCGGCCGGGGTCATGGAGTCGTAGCCGATCTCACCGACGGCGACGACGGAGTCCTTGACCAGATAGCGGTCCAGGGCGTCCAGGACGGGGGTGCAGCGGGGGTCGTTCGCCTCCTTGGGGTTGAGGGCGAGCGTGCAGTGGTGCGCGATGCCGTACTGGGAGGCGCGGAAGGGCTCCCAGCCGAGGAGCGCGTCGAAGTAGTCGAAGAAGCTGGCGGGCGAGGTGCGGGGCTGGCCGAGCCAGAAGGAGGGTTCGACGAGGGCGCGGACGCCCGCTTCGTACATCGCCTGATAGTCGTCCGTGGTCCGGGACGTCATGTGGATGTGGGGGTCGAAGATGCGCATCAGGACTCCTCCGTGGGGGCGGCAGGCGTGGTCCGTTCGGGTGCCGGGGTGTGCTCGGGCGAGCCCGGCGGGGCGGTGTGTCACCGAGCCGGCTCGGTGAGGGCGAGGGCGGTGTCCAGGCCGGCCGGGACGTCACGGCCGGCGGCGGTCCGCTCGGCGGCGAAGTCGCGCAGCATGCGGGCGAGTTCGCCGTCCCCTCGGGCCCTCTCCCCGAGCCGGGCGACGGAGCCCACCGGCACCCCGGTGAACAGGCACTTCAGTACGGCGTGGCGCCAGGCGTGCGGATCGAGGTGGGCCGCGGCGTACGGGCCGACGGCGGCGGCCACCAGCCGGGTGTCGTTGGTGCGCAGGGCGTCCTCGACGAGCGGGAGGGCCGTGTCACCGAGGTCGAGGCGGTCCAGGGTGAGCAGGACGGCGCGGCGTTCGGCGGCGGTGCCCTGTTCGTAGAGCCGGGTGACGGAGGGCAGGGGGGCGCGGGCCTCGATGAGGAGGAGGGAGCGTACGGAGTCGGCGTGGGCCTGCCCGCAGTGCCGGCCCGCGGCGGCGTAACGCAGTTCCCAGGGAGCGGAGGTGTGCGGGGAGCCGGTCGCCGCGGACGGGGTGGTTACGGGGCCTGCCTCCGCGAGGGGGGCGTGCGGGGCGGCCCGGACGGCATCGGTACGGGCCGCCTGGGCGGCCTCGGCACGGGCCGCGTCGGTACGGGCTGCGTCGCGGGCGGCTGCGTCGTGCGCGGCTTCGGTCAGGGCCTCGTCGAGCCAGGCGCGGGCGGCGGTGTCGAGGTCCGCGTCGAGTTCCTCGCGGGACTTCAGCACGGTGCTCCCCCCTTGGAGGGCACGGCGTCGCGCAGGAAGGCGATGGAGGCGCGGGCGAGTTCGGGGCCGGCGTGCGAGTGGCGGGGCAGTTCGACGACGGTGAGGCCCCGGTAGTCGGCGGCGGCGAGGGCGGCGAGCACGGGCGGGAAGTGGATCTCCCCTTCGCCGAACGGGAGGTGCTCGTGGACGCCGCGCCGCATGTCCTCGATCTGGACGTGCCGGAGCCAGGGGGCGGAGTCCTGGACGCACTGCGCGGGTGGGGCCTCCTCCAGGCACTGGCAGTGGCCGATGTCGAGCGTGAGGCCGAGGGGGCCCGGGTCGCCGAGGAGGGCGCGGAGGTGGTGGAAGTCGGCGAGGGTGGCCAGGAGGTGACCGGGCTCGGGCTCGATGGCGAGGGGGATGCCGGACCGGTCGGCGGCGTCGAGTACGGGGGCGATCGATTCGGCCAGGCGCTTCCAGGCGGTGTCCGGCGAGGTGTCCGGCGGGGTGATGCCGCTGAAGCAGTGGACGGCGTGCGCGCCGAGTTCGGCGGCCACGTCCACGGCACGGACGAGCAGCGCGGTACGCGTGGACCGGGCGTCGGGGTCCGGGTCGAGAAGGGAGGGGCCGTGCTTGCGGCGCGGGTCCAGGACATAGCGGGCGCCGGTCTCGACGGTGACGCGGAGCCCGAGGGAGGTGAGCCGGCGGCCGGCCTGTCGGGTGCGTTCGGCGAGGTCCGGGGCGAGGGGGTCCAGGTGCATGTGGTCGAGCGTCAGGCCGACGCCGTCGTAGCCGAGGTCGGCGAGGAGCCCGAGGGCGTCGTCGAGACGGAGGTCGGTGAGCCCGTTGGTGCCGTAACCGAGCTGGAGGGTCATGTGGGGCTCACCTTCCGGGAGAGGGCGCGGGCGAGGGGGACGAGCGCCATGACGGCGAGGCCGGAGCCGGGTGCTCCGGCACGGGCGGCGAGCGCCGCCTGGAGCGGGATCATGGCCCGGATCCCGCCGCCGACCGCCCGCTGGGTCAGGGCCGGGGACGGGTTGAGGGCCGCGTGCAGGAGGGGGGGTCCCGCGGTACGGAGATAGGCGCCGGTGAAGGCGGTGAGCAGGAGGGGGGCAAGGGCGGGGGCGGTGGTCCGGTGCGGATGGCGCCCCCGGTGTGCTGCGAGGACCGCCGCGCCGAGCGTCGCCGTCGTGGCGAGCACCGCGAGCGGTACGGCGGTGGACCCGCCCTGCGCCTCGTGACGGGACACGGCGGTGACGCCGTAGGTGTGCGCCCCGAGCACCAGGGCCGCGGGAAGAGCGGCGGCCAGGGCGCCGAGCACGGGCCCGGCTCCTCCGGCAACGGTCTCCCGACCGATGGGCGGCAGGGCCCCGACCCGCGCGGGAGGCGTGGCGTACGGCCCCGTACCGGCGACGTTGTCGCGCGCACCGGTCGCGGTCGTCCCTGCCCCGGCCAGCGCTCCTGTCCACGTCGCCGTGACCGTCCTGGTCGCCGTGCCCGCCCCCGTCCCGGTCGCCGTGCGCGTCCCGGCAGCCGTGACCGTCGCCGTCGCTCCCAGCAGCAGGTCCAGGGAGCGGGCCGCGGCCATCGCCGCCGGGCCCGCCTTCGTGTGCTTCAGGTGGAGGTCGTAGGCCCAGACCGTGGCCGCCAGGCCCGTGGCGACCGCCAGCGCCGGGCGGCCGGCCCGCGCCGCGAGGGCCAGGCCCGCCGCCGTCAGCACCCCGGCCGCGCCCAGGGCCGCCGGCGGGCTGATGCGGCCCGAGGGGATCGGCCGGTGCGGGCGGTCGACGGCGTCCTCCTCGCGGTCCGCCCAGTCGTTGAGCGCCATCCCCGCCTCGTACAGGCAGAGCGAGGCGCCGATCGCGAGCGCGGTACCCCGGCCGGGGCTGCGGCCCACCGCCGCGGCCCCGGCCAGCGCGTCACCCGGCACGGAGAACAGCGCGGAGACCCGGAACAGTTCGGTCCAGGCCCGCACCGTGTCCCCTCTCCCGCGCCCGGGGGACGGTCGGTGCCTGTCCGGTGCGGGCGCAGTCCCGCCCGTACCAGACAGGCCGTCATCGGGGGCGGCGGCCGGCCTCCCGCCCCGTACGGCAGGGCCCTGCGGCCCTGCGGGCGCTCCCCGCAGGCCTG
>NZ_JBEYKR010000055.1:0-42393 GCF_040703535.1 Streptomyces sp. NPDC007346 | reverse complement strand
TTCTTCCATTTCTCCTGCTTTGCATTGCTGGTGTTTTGTACATACATCCCCTTCCCCCCCCCCGGCCCCCCGGGCCCCCCCGGTGGGGGGCCCCCCGCTTCTTTTACGTTGCCCGCCGGATCCGCCGCGTCCGCTGCCCTGGGGCTCACGGGGCTCGCGGAAAGCCCACCGGAACGGCCCCGAACGCACACCGTGTGCCCAGGAGGAGCATCACGCGTCACCTACTGAGGGCGACGCGTGAGCAGGTGGGAAGCGGCGCGCGCACGCGGTGTCCGCCCACCGGTTACTTCCCGCTCCCCTCCGGGCCCGTGCGGTACCCTGGCGCCATGCGTGCCGTACGCCTTCTGCTTAGCGAGCCGCGCTGAACAGTTCCGACCGGTGAGAACGCCTGGTCGGAGTCAGCGCGGCGTCCCCTCCTGTGCGAGGGGATTTTTCGTTTCCCGGCAGATGACGATCGATGGAGCTTTGAGGATCATGAGCGAGACGAATTCCGCAGCCGAGACGGCCGCGCCGCACCGCTACACGGCGGCCATGGCCGCCGACATCGAGGCACGCTGGCAGGACTTCTGGGACGCCGAGGGGACGTACGAGGCACCGAACCCCACCGGAGACCTGGCGGGCGACCCGGAGCTGGCCGCCAAGCCCAAGAAGTTCGTGATGGACATGTTCCCCTACCCCTCGGGTGCGGGGCTGCACGTCGGACACCCGCTGGGCTACATCGCCACCGATGTCTACGCCCGCCACCAGCGGATGACCGGCCACAACGTGCTGCACACCCTGGGCTTCGACGCGTTCGGCCTGCCCGCCGAGCAGTACGCGGTCCAGACGGGCACCCACCCGCGGATCTCCACCGAGGCCAACATGGAGAACATGAAGGCCCAGCTGCGCCGGCTGGGCCTGGGCCACGACAACCGCCGCTCGTTCGCGACGATCGAGGCCGACTACTACAAGTGGACGCAGTGGATCTTCCTGCAGATCTTCAACTCCTGGTACGACACCGAGGCCGACCGGGCCCGCCCGATCGCCGAGCTGGTCGAGCAGTTCGAGAACGGCACGCGGGCGACCCCCGACGGCCGTGAGTGGAGCGCGCTGAACGCCGCCGAGCGCGCGGACCTGCTGGGCGAGTACCGCCTGGCGTACGCCTCGGACGCTCCCGTCAACTGGTCGCCGGGGCTGGGCACCGTACTGGCCAACGAGGAGGTCACCGCCGACGGCCGCTCCGAACGCGGCAACTTCCCCGTCTTCAAGGCCAAGCTGCGCCAGTGGAACATGCGCATCACCGCCTACGCCGACCGGCTGCTGAACGACCTGGACGGGCTGGACTGGCCCGAGGCCATCAAGCTGCAGCAGCGCAACTGGATCGGCCGCTCCGAGGGCGCCCGGGTCGAGTTCCCGGTCGACACCGCGGGCGGCATCACCGTCTTCACCACCCGCCAGGACACCCTGTTCGGCGCCACCTACATGGTGCTGGCGCCCGAGCACGACATGGTCGAGCGGATCATCCCGGCCGCCTGGCCCGAGGGCACCCACCCGGTGTGGACCGGCGGCCACGCGAGCCCGGCCGAGGCCGTCACCGCGTACCGCAAGCAGGCCGCCGCCAAGTCCGACGTCGAGCGGCAGGCCGAGGCCAAGGACAAGACCGGTGTCTTCACCGGCGCGTACGCGACCAACCCGGTCAGCGGCGAGAAGGTCCCCGTCTTCATCGCGGACTACGTCCTGATGGGGTACGGCACCGGCGCGATCATGGCCGTACCGGCGCACGACGCACGTGACTTCGCCTTCGCGCGCGCCTTCGAGCTGCCGATGCGCTGTGTCGTCCAGCCGTCCGACGACCGCGGGACCGACCCCTCCACATGGGACGACGCCTTCAGCTCGTACGACGCCAAGCTGGTCAACTCCGCCAACGAGGAGATCTCGCTGGACGGCCTGGGCGTCGTCGAGGCCAAGGCGCGGATCACCGAGTGGCTGCGGGAGCACGGCGTCGGTGAGGGCACCGTCAACTTCCGGCTGCGCGACTGGCTGTTCAGCCGTCAGCGCTACTGGGGCGAGCCCTTCCCGATCGTGTACGACGAGGAGGGCATCGCCCACCCGCTGCCCGAGTCGATGCTGCCGCTGGAGCTGCCGGAGGTCGAGGACTACTCGCCGCGCACCTTCGACCCGGAGGACGCGACCGCCCAGCCCGAGACCCCACTGTCGCGCAACGCGGACTGGGTCGACGTGACGCTGGACCTGGGCGACGGCGCCGGCCCGCGGAAGTACCGCCGCGAGACCAACACCATGCCCAACTGGGCCGGTTCCTGCTGGTACGAGCTGCGCTACCTGGACCCGACCAACGACCGGCAGCTGGTCGACCCGGCGATCGAGCAGTACTGGATGGGCCCGCGCGAGGGGCAGCCCACCGGCGGTGTCGACCTGTACGTCGGCGGCGCCGAGCACGCCGTGCTGCACCTGCTGTACGCGCGCTTCTGGTCCAAGGTGCTGTTCGACCTGGGCCACATCTCGTCGGCCGAGCCGTTCCACAAGCTGTACAACCAGGGCATGATCCAGGCCTTCGTCTACCGCGACAGCCGGGGCATCGCCGTCCCCGCCGCCGAGGTGGAGGAGCGCGACGGCGCCTTCTACTACGAGGGCGAGAAGGTCAGCCGCGTCCTGGGCAAGATGGGCAAGTCCCTGAAGAACGCGGTCACGCCGGACGAGATCTGCGCCGAGTACGGGGCGGACACCCTGCGCCTGTACGAGATGGCGATGGGACCCCTGGACGTGTCCCGCCCCTGGGACACGCGTGCCGTGGTCGGCCAGTACCGGCTGCTGCAGCGGCTGTGGCGCAACGTGGTCGACGAGGAGACCGGCGAGGTCACCGTCGTCGACACGGAGCCCGGTGAGGACACCCTGCGCGCCCTGCACAAGGCCATCGACGGGGTCGGCCAGGACCTGGCGGGGATGCGGTTCAACACCGCAATCGCCAAGATCACCGAGCTGAACAACCACCTGACGAAGGCGGGCGGCCCGCTGCCGCGGTCCGTGGCCGAGCGGCTGGTCCTGCTGATCGCCCCGCTGGCCCCGCACATCGCGGAGGAGCTGTGGCGCCGGCTGGGCCACCCCGAGTCCGTCGTCCACCAGGACTTCCCGGTGGCCGACCCGGCGTACGTCGTGGACGAGACCGTCACCTGCGTCGTCCAGATCAAGGGCAAGGTCCGGGCCCGCCTGGAGATCTCGCCCTCCATCACGGACGGGGAGCTGGAGGCGCTGGCCCTGGCGGACGCGGCGGTCGTCGCGGCGCTGGGCGGGGCCGGGATCCGCAAGGTGATCGTTCGGGCACCGAAACTGGTGAACATCGTCCCCGCGTGACCGCTCCCTTACGCGGTCAGGGCCATCCCCTACGGGCAGGTTGGGGGTTCCGAAGGAACCCTCGGCCTGCCCGTTCCGTTTACCGTGGAGGGGGCGACCGGTACCGGCAGCCGTATCGAGACACCGAGGGGCATCCATGACAGCCGCGATCACGATCCTGGCGCTGCTCTTCGTCGCATTCATCGCGTTGGGCGTCTACGCGACCGTGAAGGCTGTCGGCGCGGCCAAGCGAGGGGTGGACCGCACGATCACGCAGGCCCGGCGCACCGTGGAGGACACCACGCTCCGGGCCAAGAGCCTCGGCCAGACGGGTGTCGCGGGTGAGCTGGCCCAGCTCCGGCTCGCCCTGCGCACCTCGATGCGCGCCACCCAGGACGCCTTGCACGCCGGAGTGGCGGAGGACTCCTCGCTCGCGGAGTCCGTGGGCCTCTTCCGGCGGCTGAGCGCCCACGGTCTTGAGCTGGACGACGAGCTCAAGCGCCTGGAGCGCGAGCCGGACCGGGCGACGGTCGCCGGTCTGCTGCCGCAACTGAGGGAGCGCACGCAGCGGATCACGCACTCGGCGGACTCGCTGCGCTGGGCGGCCCGGGACCGCGCGCGCCAGTTCGCCGACGACGACCTGGACGCGCTGAACGCGCAGATCGACATCGAGGCGGGGGCCCTGCGGCACTGGACGGTGGAGGAGGGCCCGGGAGCCACCTCGCCCTCACAGCCGGGCGCCGGGACCGGGGCCGGGGCCGGTCGCGGCAGCACGGCGGGCGAGCCCTGGGGCGGACCGGCCCGCGAGGAGACCCCGCAGGCGATCACCCCGCCGGACCCGCGCCTGCGGACGAGGTACCCGTGGCAGAAGTCGGCCAGGCCGGAGACGACCAACTGACGGCAGGGCCCTGCGGCTGACAGCATGGCCTGCGGGCCCTGCGGCCCGAGCAACCGGTGTATCGGTGGCCGAGGGGATCGTTGGCCGAGGGTGACGGGACGCGCTCCGAAGTGACCACGAATGATCGCAGGGCCGGGGTCGGGCTCCCGCACTCCCACCTCGGCAGGTAACCTCCCGCTCATGTCCCGCCATGTCGCTATCGTCACTGATTCCACGGCCTACCTGCCGCGCCGGGCGATGGAACGGCACGGCATCACCGCGGTGCCGCTGACCGTCGTCCTGGGCGATCAGGCGTTGGAGGAGGGCACGGAGATCTCGGCCCGCTCGCTCGCCCTGGCCTTGCAGAAACGCCACTCCGTGACCACCTCCCGCCCCAGCCCCGAGGTCTTCGCCGAGACCTACCGGGCGGCGGCCGAGGGCGGGGCCGACGCGGTGGTCTCCTTGCACCTGTCGGCGGAGTTCTCGGGCACGTACGACGCCGCGCTGGTCGCGGCGGAGGGCGCTTCGATCCCGGTGCGCGTGGTGGACACGGGCATGGTCGCCATGGCCCTGGGTTTCTGCGCGCTCGCGGCGGCGGAGACCGCGGAGGCGGGCGGCAGCCCGGACGAGATCGTGGCGGCGGCGCAGAAGCGGGCCGCCGGGACGTCCGCTTATTTCTATGTCGACACTCTGGACTACCTTCGCCGGGGCGGCCGTATCGGCACGGCTCAGGCGCTGCTGGGGTCCGCGCTCGCGGTGAAGCCGATCCTCCAGCTCGACGGCGGCCGGATCGAGATGCTGGAGAAGGTGCGGACGGCGTCCAAGGCCATCGCCCGCCTGGAGGAGATCGTCGCCGATCGGGCCGGGGAGGCGACGGTGGACATCGCCGTCCATCACCTCGCCGCGCCGGACCGCGCGGAGCGCCTGGCCGAGCGGCTGCGGGAACGTGTGCCGGGGCTGGCCGACCTCCATGTCAGCGAGGTGGGCGCGGTGATCGGGGCACACACGGGGCCGGGGCTGCTCGGCGCGGTGGTCTCGCCGCGGTGACGGGGGCCGGCGGGCGGTGATGGCGTCCGGCGGGCGGTGACGGGGTGTCTACGGCGGCATTGACGGGGCGTTTGCTGTGACGTCGCAGCCCTCGGACGAGTGAGTGAGATATCCACAACTGGCCGGTTTTCCACAGGAATCGAGGCTGCTCAGCGGGTTCGGGCTGTTGTGCCTAACGTCGTGAGGCATGGCCCTTCGAACTTCTCGGGTGTCGATCCCTGACCCCTCGTCCGCCGCGTCCGCCGCCACTCTGCCCCCGACCTCTTCGCCCGCGCCTTCTCCGCCTCCGCCTTCGCCTTTCGCGCCCCTGCCTCCCGCTTCGGCTTCCGGTGGCGCCTCCACGGGAGCGGCGGCGGCTGCCGAGCGTGCCCCGGCGGCCGAGCCTCGGATGCGGCGCGGCCCCGGCAGCCGTCCGAGTGGCCGGGCGGGGCTTCGTCCCGGTGCGCGGCCCGGCGCCCGCCACGGCAGGCAGGGGTCCGCGCGCGGCCGTGCCGCCCTCGCTGCGGCGTCCGCGCGGCGCCGGGCGGACGCGCTGATGGCGGGTGGTCCGGGCTCGGGTGCGGTCGTTGAGCCAGGCCCGGATCAGCTTGTTGGTCCGGTCCCGCATGTGGTTGTGGAGCCGAGTCTGGGTGGGGTTGCTGGCCCGGACTCGCATGTGGTTGTCGAGCCGAATCCGGCTGGGGTTGTTGGTCCGGTCCCGCATGTGGCTGTGGAGCCGAGTCCGGGCGGGGTTGTTGGGCCCAGCCCGAACACGCGCCCCCTGCCCGACGACCGCGCGGGGGAGGGCGTACAGGCCTGGAAGGAGGAGCAGGCGGGTGGGTCCCTGCGGGGCGGAGGAGTCGTGGCGGGGCTCTGGGACCGGGTCCCCTTGTGGGTGCGGCTCAGGTGGGGGCTGGCACCACGGACGCTCGCGGCGCTGGCCCTGGTGCTGGTGGTGGCCGTCGCTCTCGCCGCCGTCCACTTCTGGTCCGCGCGCCCGCAAGGGGTGCGCGCCCCCGAGACGGTGGAGGCGGGGGCCTCCGCGGTGGCCGAGGACCCGTTACGGGCCACAGGCGCGGACCCGGTGCCGCGGCCGGCTGCCGGAGCACCGCCTTCCCCACCCCCGGAAGCGGCGGCCGGGCACATCGTCGTGGATGTCAGCGGCAAGGTGCACCGGCCGGGCGTCCAGCGCCTGCCGGCCGGTTCGAGGGTGGCGGACGCACTCCGGGCGGCGGGCGGCGTGCGCGCCGGGACCGATGTCACGGGCCTCAACCGGGCGCGCGTGCTCATGGACGGTGAGCAGGTCGCGGTGGGGGTGCCCCAGGCCCAGGCCGTCCTCGGAGCGATCGGCACGACCGGCGGGGCGGCGGGCGCACCGGTGACGGCCGGCCCGGCGGCGCCGATGAGCCTGAGCACGGCGACCAAGGAGCAGCTCGAAACCCTGCCGGGGGTCGGGCCCGTGCTGGCGCAGCACATCATCGACCACCGCACGGAGAGAGGCGGATTCCGGTCCGTCGACGAGCTCCGGCAGGTGAGCGGCATCGGTGACCGCCGGTTCGCCGACCTTCGACCGCTCGTGCAGCCGTGAGCAGCCCCGGGACGGGCGTGGCTGACCGGGATACGACCACCACCGCCACGCGTGGTGTGCCGGGAGCGGCCCGCGCACGGGAGGAGGGACCGGCGGATCTGCGACTCGTCCCGCCGGCACTGGCGGTCTGGGGGGCCGCGGCTCTCGCGCTGGGGCTGCCGGGACACTGGGTGGCAGCAGGGGTGGCGGTCTGTGCCGTTGCGGCGCTGGCTTTCCTGACAGCCGCGTCCACTGAGGGAAGGCGAGCAGCCGCGTCCGCCGGGCGCCGGCGGGCAGCCGCGTCCGCCGGAACCAGGTGGGCCGCCGCAGCGGCCGGAGGCAGGCCGACCGCTGCGGCGGCCGTGCTGCTCTGCGTGGCAGCGGGCGGAGCCACGGCCGGACTGCACGGCGCCGACGTGCGGCGAGGGCCCGTCCCCGGGCTGGCGCAGGAGCAGGCTCGGGTCGACGCCGAGGTGCGGGTGACCTCCGACCCCCGGCCGACCCGCCCCGGGGTGCGGGGCAGCCACAGCACCCCGGCCACGCTCCTGATCCACGCCGACATCACCGAGGTGGCCCAGCCCGGCGGCCACCGCACCCGGGTCCGTACGCCGGTGCTCCTCATGGTCTCGCCCGGGGACGACCGGGCCGGATGGCAGGAGCTCCTGCCATCCACCCGGCTCCGCCTCGCCGGCCGCCTCTCACCCCCCGCCCACGAGGGTGAGCGCCTGGCCGCCGTCCTGCGGGTGGACACCCAGGGGCCACCCCGGATCACCGGCCCCCCGACGGCGGTCCAGCGCGTGGCCGGGAAGCTGCGCTCCGGACTCCGGGAGGCGACGGACGGCCTCGACGCGGACGCACGGGCGCTGTTGCCGGGGCTGGTGGTCGGCGACACATCCAGGGTCTCGCCGGAACTCCACGACGCCTTCAGGGCCACCGACCTGACGCACCTGCTGGCCGTCTCCGGGGCGAACCTGTCGATCCTCCTCTTCCTCCTCATCGGCCCACCCGGGTCGGCGCTCAACAGTGAACGGCGCGGACTGGCACCGAAATTGGGCATCTCCCTGCGGGGGACCGCGTTGATCGGCGGGGTGCTGACGCTCGTGTTCATCGTCGTGTGCCGCCCGGAGCCGAGCGTCCTGCGCGCGGCGGCCTGCGGTCTGATCACCCTTCTCGCCATCGGGACCGGCCGCCGCAGGTCCCTGCTTCCGGCCCTGGCGGCGGCCGTCGTGCTCCTGGTGCTGTACGACCCCTGGCTGGCGCGGAGTTACGGGTTCCTGCTGTCGGTCCTGGCGACGGGGGCCCTGCTGACGCTCGCGCCGCGGTGGAGTGCGGCGCTGCAACGGCGGCGGGTTCCGGTGCGGCTCGCCGAGGTGCTGGCTGCGGCCGCCGCCGCGCAGGCGGTGTGCGCGCCCGTGGTGGTGGTCCTGGCCTCACGGGTGAGCCTGGTGGCGGTCCCGTGCAACCTGCTGGCGGAGTTCGCGGTCGCGCCCGCGACGGTGCTGGGGTTCGCGGCGCTGGCCGTCGCGCCGGTCGCCCCGCCGGTGGCCGAACTGCTGGCCCGGGTCGCGGGCTGGCCGGCCGGGTGGATCGCCGGGGTGGCCCGCACGGGGGCGGACCTCCCCGGGGCGCAGGCTCCCTGGCCCGGGGGCTGGGCCGGTGCGGCCCTCCTCGCGGTCCTCACGGTCCTGGCCGTGCTGCTCGCACCTCGGCTGATACGGCACCCCTGGCTCTGCGCGGCGGCCGCGCTGCTCCTGGTCCTCGTGGTGCTGCGGCCGGTCCCGCTGACCCGGATCGTGACCGGGTGGCCGCCGCCGGACTGGGCGTTCGCGCTGTGCGACGTCGGGCAGGGCGACGCGATGGTGCTCGCGGCCGGGGAGGGCGCGGGCGTGGTCGTGGACGCCGGCCCCGATCCCCGCTCGGTCGACCGCTGCCTGCGCGACCTCGGCGTCACCCGGGTGCCGCTGGTGGTCCTCACCCATTTCCACGCCGACCATGTGCGGGGACTGCCCGGCGTGCTGCGGGGCAGGGACGTGGGCGCGGTCCAGACGACGAGCCTCGACGAGCCGCCCCAGCAGGCCGCCTTCGTCCGGCGTACGGCGGCCGCGGCGCGGGTCACGACGGTGCGGGCGGTACCCGGTGAGCGACGCCGGGCGGGGCCCCTGGACTGGCGAGTCCTCTGGCCGCGCGACGGGCCCGGGGGAGCCGGGGCGGTGAAGGGGGCGGGCGGGCCGAACGACTCCAGCGTGACCCTGCACGTGCGGGCCGCGGGCGGACTGACGCTGCTGCTCCTCGGCGACCTCGAACCACCGGCCCAACGGGGGTTGCTGCACAGCACCGCCGGGCTGCCCCAGGTGGACGTCCTCAAGGTGGCCCACCACGGCTCCGGCTTCCAGGACGCGGGGCTGCTGGACCGGGTACGGCCGAGGCTGGCGCTCATCTCCTGCGGCGCGGACAACCCGTACGGGCACCCGTCGCCCCGGACCGTGGAGGCGCTCAGGGCCGCCGGGGCGCGGGTCCTGCGTACCGACACCGACGGGGCCATCGCGGTGACGGGCGCGGGCAAGGAGCTACGGGCGGTGGGCCGTTCATGACGGAGACCCACGACGAAAGGGGGACTTGTGGTGCGGGGAGCATCACGGGAACGGTTCGCGGCCGGCGGGCCAGCGGGCCGGCGAGCCAGCAGGCCCACCGGCTCCTCCGCCTCCCGAGGAGCCCGGCCCGGTCCGTACGCTACGGCTTCTCCAGCCACCCCTCGTACTCCGCGGCGAACTCGTCCAGCGCGGCCGGGTCCAGGCGCCCGGCCGGGTCCTCCACGACCACCAGCCACTGGGCGTCCTCGGCGTCGTCCTCACCGGCCAGGGCGTCCCGTACGAGCTGGGGTTCCTCGGCGACGCCGAAGCGGTCGGCCAGCTCCCCGGCCACCTCCTCCGCCGCGTCGCGGTCCGGCAGCACCAGTACATGTCTCACATCGCTCACCCGCCCATTCTCCGGTACGGGACGGGCCGCCGGTACAAGTGGGGCGGGCGGCGGGGGCCTCCGTGCGGGGGCAGCCGGGCGACGGGGAATCCGGGCTGTCAGTGGGTCATGGGATGCTGGATCGCGATGGCCACCAGGAAGAATTCCACCGACGACCCGCTCGCCCCCCTCACGCTCGCCGTGGGCCAGGAGGACCTCCTCCTGGACCGTGCGGTGCAGCAGGTGGTGGCGGCGGCCCGCGCTGCCGACGCCGATACGGACGTCCGTGACCTGACGTCGGACCAGTTGCAGCCGGGCACGCTCGCCGAGCTCACCAGCCCCTCGCTTTTCGCCGAGCGCAAGGTCGTGATCGTGCGCAACGCGCAGGACCTCGCGGCCGACATGGTCAAGGACGTCAAGGCGTATCTCGGTGCGCCGGCCGAGGAGATCACGCTCGTCCTGCTGCACGCGGGCGGAGCCAAGGGCAAGGGGCTCCTGGACGCGGCGCGCAAGGCCGGGGCGCGGGAGGTCGCCTGCCCGAAGACCACCAAGCCGGCCGAGCGGCTCTCCTTCGTACGGTCGGAGTTCCGGACGCACGGGCGGTCCGCGACCCCCGAGGCGTGCCAGGCGCTGGTCGACTCCATCGGCAGCGACCTGCGGGAGCTGGCCAGTGCGGTGTCCCAGCTGATCGCGGACGTCGAGGGGACGATCGACGAGGCGGTCGTCGGGCGGTACTACACGGGACGGGCCGAGGCGTCGTCGTTCACCGTCGCCGACCGGGCGGTCGAGGGGCGGGCGGCGGAGGCGCTGGAGGCGCTGCGGTGGTCGCTGTCGACCGGGGTCGCGCCCGTACTGATCACCAGTGCGCTGGCGCAGGGGGTGCGGGCGATCGGGAAGCTGTCCTCCGCGCGGGGCGGGCGGCCCGCCGACCTTGCCCGGGAGCTGGGGATGCCGCCGTGGAAGATCGACCGGGTGCGGCAGCAGATGCGGGGATGGACGCCGGACGGAGTCGCTCTGGCCCTGCGGGCCGTGGCTGCGGCGGACGCGGGGGTGAAGGGTGGCGGGGACGACCCCGAGTACGCCTTGGAGAAGGCCGTCGTCGCTGTGGCGCGGGCCGCGCGGGCGGGACGGTAGGCGTTCCCTCAGGGGTCACCGCCGGGTGCGGGGCCGTGTCGTCGCCGGTTCCGTCCTCAAACGCCGGACGGGCTGGATGCGACCCGAACGGGCTGGACGTCTCCCGGCCGGGCTGGACGTGCCCCGGCCGCCGTGCTGGACGTGCCCCGGCCGCCGGACTGGATGCGCCCCGGCCGGGCTGGACGCGTCCCGGTCGGGCTGGACGTGCCCCGGGCGGGTCGGGAGGGTCCCCGGACCAGCTGCCACGGCCACCACGTGCGGAAGCCCCGGGCGCCGATCTGGGGAGATCGGTGCCCGGGGCTTCCGGGTCACACTCTTGGTGCGCCGCACCCGCGTGGCGAACGCAGGTTCGGTGTGCGGCGCGGGGTGCCGGTCAGGGGCGGGAGAGAGGGCCCGTCGAGTCCGTTCCGGCGGTCACATCAGTGAGCTTCGGGAAGAAGCTCAGGCCTGCAGGGCGGCAACCTTGGACGCCAGCGCCGACTTCTTGTTGGCGGCGGAGTTCTTGTGGATGACACCCTTCGAGACAGCCTTGTCGAGCTGACGGGAGGCGTCGCGGACGGCCGTGGTGGCCTTCTCGACGTCACCGGCAGCGGCGGCCTCGCGGGCCTTGCGGATCGCGGTCTTGAGCGACGACTTGACGGCCTTGTTGCGCAGGCGCGCCTTCTCGTTGGTCTTGTTCCGCTTGATCTGGGACTTGATGTTCGCCACGAAAGAGCCTTTTCAGGTTCGTTGGATCTTCTAGGTGCGCCACGCCGCTGATGAGAGCCACGAGGCACAGCTGTCCACGGTAGCAGTCACCCTCCGACCGGCCCAAACCGGTCGCTGTCCCGCAGGCGTGGGACGATGGAGCTTACGTATCGATCCGACCGACGATCCGACCGACCCGACATCGACCCGAGACACGGCGTTCGGCGTCTCAAGAATCAGGACCCTGCGTGCCCGCGACTCCTTCCAACGTGCCCGAGCCGAGCCGTACCGACCCGGCGCTGATCCGCAATTTCTGCATCATCGCGCACATCGACCACGGCAAGTCGACCCTCGCCGACCGGATGCTTCAGCTGACCGGAGTGGTCGACCAGCGGCAGATGCGCGCTCAGTACCTCGACCGGATGGACATCGAGCGCGAGCGCGGCATCACCATCAAATCCCAGGCGGTCCGGCTGCCCTGGGCGCCCGACACGGGTGAGGACACGGGGGTCACCCACGTCCTCAACATGATCGACACCCCGGGCCACGTGGACTTCACCTACGAGGTCTCCCGTTCGCTCGCGGCCTGCGAGGGCACGGTCCTGCTGGTGGACGCCGCGCAGGGCATCGAGGCCCAGACGCTGGCCAACCTCTATCTCGCGATGGAGAACGACCTCACCATCGTCCCGGTGCTGAACAAGATCGACCTCCCCGCCGCGCAGCCGGAGAAGTTCTCCGAGGAGCTGGCCAACCTCATCGGCTGCCAGCCCGAGGACGTGCTGAAGGTCTCCGCCAAGACCGGTGTCGGCGTGGACGCGCTGCTCGACCGGGTCGTCCGTGACGTACCGGCCCCGGTCGGCGTCGCGGACGCCGCCGCCCGCGCGATGATCTTCGACTCGGTCTACGACGCGTACCGCGGTGTCGTCACCTACGTCCGTGTCATCGACGGACAGCTCAACAAGCGCGAGCGCATCCGGATGATGTCGACCGGCGCCACCCACGAGCTGCTGGAGATCGGGGTGTCCTCCCCGGAGATGACCCCGGCCGACGGCATCGGCGTGGGCGAGGTCGGTTACATCATCACCGGCGTGAAGGACGTGCGGCAGTCCAAGGTCGGTGACACGATCACCTCGCTGCACAACGGGGCGACCGAGGCGCTGGGCGGCTACAAGGAGCCCAAGCCGATGGTGTTCTCGGGGCTCTACCCGCTGGACGGATCGGACTACCCGGACCTGCGTGAGGCGCTGGACAAGCTCCAGCTCAACGACGCCGCCCTGGTCTACGAGCCGGAGACCTCCGCCGCGCTCGGCTTCGGCTTCCGCGTCGGCTTCCTCGGCCTGCTCCACCTGGACGTGGTCCGTGAGCGGCTGGAGCGCGAGTTCGGCCTCGACCTGATCGCGACCGCCCCCAACGTGGTCTACCGGGTCGAGATGGAGGACGGCACCGAGCACGTCGTCACCAACCCGAGCGAGTTCCCCGAGGGCAAGATCGACAAGGTGCACGAGCCGGTCGTCCGCGCCACGGTGCTGGCCCCGAGCGAGTTCATCGGCGCGATCATGGAGCTCTGCCAGAACCGGCGCGGCACCCTGCTCGGCATGGACTACCTCTCCGAGGACCGGGTCGAGATCCGCTACACGCTGCCGCTCGCCGAGATCGTCTTCGACTTCTTCGACCAGCTGAAGTCCAAGACCCGCGGTTACGCCTCCCTCGACTACGAGCCCACCGGCGAGCAGTCGGCCCAGCTCGTCAAGGTCGACATCCTGCTCCACGGCGACAAGGTGGACGCGTTCTCCGCGGTCACCCACAAGGACAAGGCGTACGCGTACGGCGTCCGGCTCGTCGCCAAGCTCCAGAAGCTCATCCCGCGGCAGAACTTCGAGGTGCCGATCCAGGCCGCCATCGGCGCCCGGGTCATCGCCCGGGAGACGGTCCGCGCCATCCGCAAGGACGTCCTCGCCAAGTGCTACGGCGGTGACATCTCCCGTAAGCGGAAGCTGCTGGAGAAGCAGAAGGAGGGCAAGAAGCGGATGAAGATGGTCGGCAACGTGGAGGTCCCGCAGGACGCCTTCATCTCGGTGCTGTCGACCGACGAGTCCGCCGGGGAGAGCAAGGGCAAGAAGTAGCCTCTTCCCGAGCCAGGCTTCCCCGCGGAGCCTGCCGGGCCTCCCGTGGAGCGTCGAAGGGCCCCCACCACCGCGGTACCGCGCGGTGACGGGGGCCCTTTCGTTATGAAAGCGGCGGCCCGTTGCCTCTTACGTGGGGGGCGAGCGCGTTCTACTCTGATCACGACTCGTTGGTTACTCGCCAGTTAAACAAGCCGAACAAGCAGGTTGCGCAGCAGGACAGCAGCAGTAGTCGCAGTATCAAAGAAGCCGGTCGTAGCAATGCCGCAGGCCCGGAGGACGTCGTGAGCGACACACAGACCTTGATCGATAACCGGCCGCCCTCCGTGGCGTCCCTCTTCATCGACCGCGTGGCGGCGACCCCGGACGGGGAGGCGTACCGCTACCCGGTCCCGTCGGCCTCGGGCGAGGGCCCCGACGACTGGAAGTCGCTGAGCTGGGGCCAGGCCGCGAAGCGGGTCTACGCGATCGCCGCCGGGCTGATCGCGCTCGGCGTGCAGCCGGAGGAGCGGGTCGCCCTCTCCTCCGCCACCCGGGTCGAGTGGATCCTCATCGACCTCGGCGTGATGTGCGCGGGCGCCGCGACCACCACGGTCTACCCCTCCACGAACGCCGAGGAGGCCGCCTTCATCCTGGCCGACTCCGAGAGCCGGATCCTCATCGCGGAGGACGCCGAGCAGCTCGCCAAGGCCCGGGAGCGCCGCGCCGAGCTGCCCGACCTCGCCCATGTCGTCGTCATCGACCCGGCCGGCGTCGAGCCCGCCGAGGGGGACCCCGAGGGCTGGATCATCACCCTCGCCGACCTGGAGGCCCAGGGCGAGGAGCTCCTCGCCAAGTCCCCGGACGCGGTCACCGAGCGGGTCTCCGCCATCACGGCCGACCAGCTCGCCACCCTCATCTACACCTCGGGCACCACGGGCCGCCCCAAGGGCGTACGGCTGCCGCACGACAGCTGGTCGTACATGGCCAAGGCCACCGTCTCGACCGGGCTGATCAACGCCGACGACGTGCAGTACCTCTGGCTGCCGCTCGCCCACGTCTTCGGCAAGGTCCTCACCTCGGGCCAGATCGAGGTCGGCCACGTCACCGCCGTCGACGGCCGCATCGACAAGATCATCGAGAACCTGCCGGTCGTCCGGCCGACCTACATGGCCGCCGTCCCCCGGATCTTCGAGAAGGTCTACAACGGGGTCGCCTCCAAGGCCCGCGCGGGCGGCGGCGCCAAGTACAAGATCTTCCTGTGGGCGGCCGGGGTCGCCCGCGAGTACGCCAAGGTCTCCCAGGACAACTTCCGCCGCACCGGCAAGTCCTCCGTCCCCTTCGCGCTCGGCGCCAAGCACAAGGTCGCCGACGCGCTCGTCTACTCCAAGATCCGCGAGGCCTTCGGCGGCCGGCTGCGCGCCTGCGTCTCCGGCTCCGCCGCCCTCGCCCCCGACATCGGCTACTTCTTCGCGGGCGCCGGTATCCACGTTCTGGAGGGCTACGGTCTCACCGAGACCAGCGCCGCCTCCTTCGTCAACCCGGGCGAGGCCTACCGCACCGGCACCGTCGGCAAGCCGCTCCCCGGCACCGAGGTGCGCATCGCGGACGACGGCGAGATCCTGCTGCGCGGCCCCGGCGTCATGCAGGGCTACCACAAGCTGCCCGACAAGACCGAAGAGGTCCTGGAGTCGGACGGCTGGTTCCGCACCGGTGACATCGGCGAGCTGTCGGCCGACGGCTATCTCCGCATCACCGACCGCAAGAAGGACCTGATCAAGACGTCGGGCGGCAAGTACATCGCCCCGGCCGAGGTCGAGGGCCAGTTCAAGGCGGTCTGCCCGTTCGTCTCCAACATCCTGGTGCACGGCGCGGACCGTAACTTCTGCACCGCGCTCATCGCGCTCGACGGCCCCACCATCCTGGGCTGGGCCGCCGAGAACGGCCTGGAGGGCAAGGAGTACGCGGACGTGGTCGCCGCCCCGCAGACCGTCGAGCTGATCGACGGGTACGTACAGCGCCTCAACGAGGGGCTCCAGCGCTGGCAGACCATCAAGAAGTTCCGCCTCCTGCCGCGCGACCTGGACGTCGAGCACGGTGAGCTGACCCCGAGCCTCAAGCTGAAGCGGCCGGTCGTCGAGCGGGAGTACCAGGAGCTGATCGACGAGATGTACGCGGGATCGCGCGAGGCGTAGCGCGAGCCGCCGCCCTGGAAGACCCGGCGTACGCGGGCGGGGTTGCCAAACGGGCGGGTTGCCGGACACCCAACTGTCCGGCGACCCCGCCCGCTGCCCGTTCTCCCTGCCCGTTCCCCCTGCGGGTTCCCGCTGCCCGTTCCCCTCGCCTGTTTCCCCGTCCGTTTCCGCTGTCCGATTCCCCTTGTCCGTTTTCCGTTGCGCTTCCCGAAGCCTTGCGTTCGAACCTGCTCGATTTTCTGCCTACTTCGGTAACTCGGTGCTTATGTGCGCGTCCGGTCTGTCACTCTGTCGGAGTCGTCGGACCGTAGGAGCCGCACCGTGGCACCCATCCCCTCGCAGTGGGACACCGTGCAGCGTCCCGGCACCACCCGTGCCGGGTACGCGCACGGCCCGCGCCTGGCCAGTCGCACCAGCCTGCCCGGAATACCTCTCTCCCCGTCCGCGGCCCGCCGGTTCGTGCGGGCGGCGCTCGCGGAGTGGACCGGGCTCGGGGTGCCCGCCGCCGTGGGCTTCAGCGACCGGCTCGCCGACGACGCGGTGACCGTCACCAACGAGCTGGTCACCAACGCCGTCGTGCACGCCGGGACCACCGTCGACCTGGTCCTCAGGCTGGCGGAGGAGAGCGCCGAGGAACCCGCGGCCGCCCTCGTCCTGGAGGTCACCGACCACCACCCGGCCCGCCCGGTGGGCGGCGACGAACCCAGGGCGGCAGGGGAGCCGGCCCGGCCGCCCGCCGAGCCGACGGCCGGCACGGACGGTACGGCCGGCACGGACGCGGAGGCCCCCGGCCCCGCCCCCACCGAGCCCCCCGTCCCCGCCGATCTGCCCGACCCCGCCGAGTACGGCCGGGGCCTCCAGCTCGTCGCCACCCTCGCCGAGTCCTGGGGCATCACCTACCGCACCGGCCTCAAGACCGTCTGGGCCCGCCTCCCCGTCGACGACTGGAGCGGCCCGACCGCCCCGCCCGACCGCGACTCCCTCCGCCGCGGCCTGCGCGCCGCCGAGATCCTCGCCCCCGCCGCCCGGCGCACCGAGCGCGACGACGCGGTCTGGGACAGCCGGGGCGCCCCGGCCTTCCTCGCCGAGGCGTCCGACCTGCTCGCCGGGCAGCTCGACGAGGACCTGGTGGCCGCCATAGCGGGCCAGCTGCTGGTGCCCCGCCTCGCGGACTGGTGTGCGATCTGGCTGGAGCCGGAGGGCGGGGGACCGGCGGCCGAACCCCGCCTGGCCCGGGTCTGGCACAGCGACGAGGACGGTACGGAGCCTCTGCGCACGGCCCTGGAGAGGGAGCCCCTCCGCCTTCCGGCCGACGTCGGCTCCGGGCCCGTATCCGTCCCCGTACCCTGGCCGGCCCCCCGAGCGGAGGAGGGCACCCCGGCCCCGCCCTCGAACCCGGGCGGCCGCGACGGCGCCGCGCTCGCCTTCCGGATCACGGCGGGCGGCCGGGCGCTCGGGACCGTCCTCGTCGGCCGGGAGGGCGTCGCCCAGGTCCCGGAAGCCGTCGCCTCGCTCATCGAGGACTTCGTACGCCGCCTCGGCCTCGCCGTCGGCGCCGCCCGCGCCTACACCCGGCAGGCCACCATCAGCCGCATCCTCCAGCGCGGCCTGCTCCCCAGCAAGGTCGCGGACATCCCCGGCGTCACCAGCGCCCTCGTGTACGAACCGAGCGACGACGGCGTGGTCGGCGGTGACTTCTACGACATCTTCCCCTGCCCCGGCGACCGCTGGTGCTTCGTCCTCGGCGACGTCCAGGGCTCCGGCCCCGAGGCCGCCGTCGTCACCGGCCTCGCCCGCCCCTGGCTCCGCCTGCTCTCCCGCGAGGGCTTCGGCGTCGGGGAGGTGCTGGACCGGCTCAACCGGCTGCTGCTCGACGACGCCATGGAGGCCGCCGAGGCCGCCGCCCTGATGGTCGCCGCCGCCGGGGGACAGGCGCTGCACGACGGCTCGCAGCCGCGGTTCCTCTCCCTGCTGTACGGGGAGGTCGTGCCGCTCCCCGGCGGAGGCGTCCGCTGCACGGTGGCCAGCGCCGGACACCCGCTGCCGCTGCTGCTGCGCCCCGACGGCTCGGTACGCCCGGCGGCCGAGCCGCAGGTGCTGCTCGGGGTCGTGGAGGACGTGGCGTACGAGAGCCAGACCTTCGACCTGGCGCCCGGGGACAGCCTGCTCTGCGTCACGGACGGGGTGACCGAGCGGCGGTCGGGCCCGCTGATGTTCGACGACGGGGACGGGCTGGCCCGGGTGCTGGCCGGGTGCGCCGGGCTGCCCGCCGAGGCGACGGCCGAGCGGATCCGGCGGGCGGTCCACGAGTTCGCCGAGCGGCCCCCGGACGACGATGTGGCGCTGCTGGTGCTGCACGCGGACTGAAGCACGTCGGCGAAAAGCGGCCCAGGTCCGGGGAACGTCCGCGGCGAGCGACAATGGACGGTATGCCTTCCGTACTGCCCGATGGTGAGCCCGTGCCCGACGACGGGGCGCTGCCCCGCCACGCCCTGGAAGGCGCAGCCGACCGCCCGCTCGGCTTCTACCTGCACGTCCCGTACTGCGCCACCCGCTGCGGCTACTGCGACTTCAACACCTACACCGCCACCGAGCTGCGCGGCTCCGGCGGCGCCCTGGCCTCCCGCGACAACTACGCCGCCCACCTGATCGAGGAGGTCCGCCAGGCCCGCAAGGTCCTCGGCGACGACCCCCGCCCCGTCCGTACGGTCTTCGTCGGCGGCGGCACGCCCACGCTGCTGCCCGCAGCGGACCTTGTACGGATGCTGGCAGCGATCCGGGAGGAGTTCGGGCTCGCGGACGACGCGGAGATCACCACCGAGGCGAACCCCGAGTCCGTCGACCCCGCCTACCTCTCCGCCCTGCGCGAGGGCGGTTTCAACCGGGTCTCCTTCGGCATGCAGAGCGCCAAGCAGCACGTCCTGAAGATCCTGGACCGCACCCACACCCCCGGCCGCCCCGAGGCCTGCGTCGCGGAGGCACGCGCTGCGGGCTTCGACCACGTCAACCTGGACCTGATCTACGGCACCCCCGGCGAGTCCGACGACGACTGGCGGGCCACCCTGGACGCGGCCATCGGCGCGGGTCCCGACCACGTCTCCGCGTACGCGCTCATCGTCGAGGAGGGCACCCAGCTCGCCCGCCGCATCCGGCGCGGCGAGATCCCCATGACCGACGACGACGCGCACGCCGACCGCTACCTGATCGCGGACGAGGCCTTCGCCGCCGCCGGCTTCGACTGGTACGAGGTCTCCAACTGGGCCACCACCGAGGCCGGCCGCTGCCTCCACAACGAGCTGTACTGGCGTGGCGCCGACTGGTGGGGCGCGGGCCCCGGCGCCCACAGCCACGTCGGCGGGGTCCGCTGGTGGAACGTGAAGCACCCCGGCGCGTACGCCCAGGCGCTCTCCGAGGGCCGTTCACCGGGAGCGGGCCGGGAGGTCCTGGCCGAGGAGGACCGCCGGGTCGAGCGCATCCTGCTGGAGCTCCGGCTCCGCGACGGCTGCCCGCTCGACCTGCTGAAAACCGACGGCCTCGCCGCCTCCCGCCGGGCCCTGACCGACGGCCTGCTGGAGCCGGAACCGTACGAGGAGGGCCGCGCGGTCCTCACCCTGCGCGGGCGGCTCCTGGCCGACGCGGTGGTGCGGGACCTGGTGGACTGAGGGCTGGGGGGCTGGGGGCTGGAGGCCCGCCCCCTGACGTGGCGGGCCTGCCCCCGTGACGTCACTCGGGAAGGGTCACGAAGTCGATCAGCTCCTCGACCCTCCCCAGGAGCTGCGGTTCCAGATCCTTGTAGCTGCGCACCTTGGACAGGATGTGCTGCCAGGCCGCGCCGGTGTTCTCCGGCCACCCCAGCGCCCGGCACACCCCCGTCTTCCAGTCCTGGCCGCGCGGCACCACCGGCCACGCGTCGATCCCCACCGACGACGGCTTCACGGCCTCCCACACGTCGATGTACGGGTGGCCCACCACCAGCACATGCGGGTCCGAGACCTGCGCGGCGATCCGGGACTCCTTGGAACCGGCCACCAGGTGGTCCACCAGCACCCCGAGCCGGGCGTCGGGCCCCGGGGAGAACTCGCCCACGATGGCCGGGAGGTCGTCGATGCCCTCCAGGTACTCCACCACCACACCCTCGATGCGCAGGTCGTCGCCCCACACCCGCTCGACCAGCTCCGCGTCGTGCCGGCCCTCCACGTAGATCCGCCCGGCCCGCGCCACCCGGGCCCGCGCACCGGGCACCGCCACCGAACCGGAGGCCGTACGGGTGGGACGCACAGGACCGCCCGGCCCAGGACGGACCAGCGTGACCACCTTGCCCTCCAGCAGGAAAGCGCGGGGCTCCATCGGGAAGACCCGGTGCTTGCCGAAGCGGTCCTCCAGGGTCACCGTGGGCCCCTGGGCCGTCTTCTCGCAGCGGATCACCGCCCCGCAGAAGCCGGTGGCGACCTCCTCCACGACCAGGTCGGGTTCGGCGGGGACCTCGGGCACGGGGGCGGACCTCTTCCACGGCGGGGTCAGGTCCGGCTGGTAGCTGCGCATGGGACGACGATAATTCGCTCCGCCCGTACGGGGATTCGCCCCCCGCACACGACACGCGGGCCCGGCGTACGCCCCCGGCTCGCCCCCCCAGCTCATCTCACCGCTTACTTCACCGCTCGCCCCCGGCTCACCCCACCCGAACCGCTCCGCCAGCCCCCGGCTCATCTCACCGCCTACCTCACCGTTCGCCCCCCGGCTCACCCCACCCCGAACCGCTCCGCCAGCGCCCCCCGCTGCGCCCGCACGAACGCCGCGTCCACCACCGCCCCGTGCCCTGGTACGTACACCGAGCCCTCGCCGCCCAGCTCCAGCAGCCGGTCCAGGGCGGCCGGCCAGCGGGAGGTGATCGCGTCCCGGCCCGCCTGCGGCTCACCGGACTCCTCCACCAGGTCCCCGCAGAGCACCACCGCGGGCTCCTCGTCCGTGCCCGGGACCAGCACCGCCAGGTCGTGGCCGCTGTGCCCCGGGCCCACGTCGGCCAGCAGCACCTGACGGCCGCCGCCCAGGTCGAGCGTCCACTCGCCGGTCACCTCGTGGTGCGGCACCACCAGCGTGTCCACCGCCCGGTGTGCCTCCTCCTCCGCGAGGCCGTGGCGCACCGCCGACCCGGTGAGCTCGTCCGCCGAGCGGCGCAGCAGGGCGCTGATGCCCACCGCTCCGTACACCTGGGCCCCGGCGAACGCCGCCGTGCCCAGCACATGATCGAAGTGCGGGTGGCTCAGTGCGATATGCGTCACCCTCCGGCCGAGCAGCGCCTCGGCCTGGCGGCGCAGCTCGACGCCCTCGCGCAGGGTCGAGCCGGTGTCGTACAGCAGCACACCGCCGGCCCCGGCCACCAGCGCGGCCGTGGCGTCCCAGCCCGGCAGGCGCCGCCGCCCGATACCGTGGCCCAACCGCTCCCAGCCGAAGTCTTCCCAAGAGACGTCCATGGGGCGACGCTATCGGCAATGTCCCGCCCGGTTCGGCGGAGGCATGACCGGTCGTTCTGCTCGGTTCGGCGGAGGCATGACCGGTCGTCCCGTACGGCTCGGCGGAGGCATGACCGGTCGCCCTTGCCCCGGCCCCACCCCACCCCCGTACACTGACCGATGGGTAACTGGCACTCGTACGCACCGAGTGCCAGACGAAGATCCGGAGACAGAGACCGGGGAACGACAGCTGGAGGTGTGCGCCATGCTCAGCGAACGCAGACTCGAAGTGCTGCGCGCCATCGTCCAGGACTATGTCGGCACCGAGGAGCCCGTCGGCTCCAAGGCGCTCACGGAGCGGCACCAGCTGGGGGTCTCCCCGGCCACCGTCCGCAACGACATGGCGGTGCTGGAGGACGAGGGCTTCATCGCGCAGCCGCACACGAGCGCGGGGCGCATCCCCACCGACAAGGGGTACCGCCTCTTCGTCGACAAGCTCGCCGGCGTCAAGCCGCTCTCCTCGCCCGAGCGCCGGGCCATCCAGAACTTCCTCGACGGCGCGGTCGACCTCGACGACGTGGTCGGCCGGACCGTACGGCTGCTCGCGCAGCTGACCCGGCAGGTCGCGGTCGTGCAGTACCCCTCGCTGACCCGCTCGACGGTGCGGCACGTGGAGCTGCTCTCGCTCGCCCCCGCCCGGCTGATGCTGGTCCTGATCACGGACACCGGCCGGGTCGAACAGCGTATGATCGACTGCCCCGCGCCCTTCGGCGAGGCATCCCTCGCGGATCTGCGTGCCCGGCTCAACAGCCGGGTCGTCGGACGCCGCTTCTCGGATGTCCCGCGGCTGGTGCGGGAGCTGCCGGAATCCTTCGACAGCGAGGACCGGGGAACGGTTTCCACGGTTCTTTCCACCCTCCTCGAAACCCTGGTCGAGGAGACGGAGGAGCGGCTGATGATCGGCGGCACCTCCAACCTCACCCGCTTCGGGCACGACTTCCCTGTGATGATCCGGCCGGTGCTGGAAGCACTGGAGGAGCAGGTCGTCCTGCTGAAGCTGCTCGGTGAGGCAACGGATTCAGCCATGACCGTGCGGATCGGGCACGAGAACGCCCACGAGGGCCTCACGTCCACGTCCGTCGTCGCGGTCGGCTACGGTTCGGGCGACGAGGCAGTCGCCAAACTCGGCGTGGTCGGACCGACCCGCATGGACTACCCCGGAACGATGGGAGCGGTACGCGCAGTGGCACGTTACGTCGGACAGATCCTGGCGGAGTCGTAAGTGGCCACGGACTACTACGCCGTACTCGGCGTGCGCCGCGACGCATCTCAGGACGAGATCAAGAAGGCATTCCGTCGGCTCGCCCGCGAGCTGCACCCGGATGTCAACCCGGATCCGAAGACCCAGGAGCGGTTCAAGGAGATCAACGCCGCCTACGAGGTGCTCTCGGACCCGCAGAAGAAGCAGGTCTACGACCTCGGCGGCGACCCGCTCTCCGGCAACGGCGGGGGCGGCGGCGCGGGCGGTTTCGGAGCCGGTGGCTTCGGCAACTTCTCCGACATCATGGACGCGTTCTTCGGCAACGCCGCGCAGCGCGGGCCCCGCTCGCGCACCCGGCGCGGCCAGGACGCCATGATCCGGCTGGAGATCGACCTCTCCGAGGCGGCCTTCGGCACCACCAAGGACATTCAGGTCGACACGGCGGTCGTCTGCAACACCTGCAGCGGCGAGGGCGCGGCCCCCGGCACCTCCGCCCAGACCTGTGACATGTGCCGCGGCCGCGGTGAGGTCTCGCAGGTCACCCGGTCCTTCCTGGGCCAGGTCATGACCTCGCGGCCCTGCCCGCAGTGCCAGGGCTTCGGTACGGTCGTGCCGACGCCGTGCCCGGAGTGCGCCGGCGACGGCCGTATCCGTTCGCGCCGCACGCTCACCGTCAAGATCCCCGCGGGCGTCGACAACGGCACGCGCATCCAGCTCGCCGGTGAGGGCGAGGTCGGCCCCGGCGGCGGCCCGCCCGGCGACCTGTACGTCGAGATCCACGAGGTGCCGCACACCGTCTTCCAGCGGCGCGGCGACGACCTGCACTGCACGGTCACCATCCCGATGACCGCGGCCGCCCTCGGCACCAAGTGTCCGCTGGAGACCCTGGACGGCGTCGAGGAGATCGACATCCGCCCCGGCACCCAGTCCGGCCAGTCCGTCCCCCTGCACGGGCGGGGCATCACCCACCTGCGCGGCGGTGGCCGGGGCGACCTCATCGTGCACGTCGAGGTGATCACCCCCTCCAAGCTCGACGCGGAACAGGAGCGGCTGCTGCGGGAGCTCTCCAAGCTGCGCGGCGAGGAGCGGCCTCTGGGCCAGTTTCAGCCAGGTCAGCAGGGGCTCTTCTCCCGGCTGAAGGACGCCTTCAACGGCCGCTGAAGCGTTTTCCGCCTTTCACCGCACCGCCCACCGGTTCTCCGCCGGTGGGCGGTGCGGCGTTCGGCGGGAGATCCGGTCATACCGCACGCTGGCTGATTCGGCCCTGTGCGACGGACGTGGCACGATGCGGTCATGTCCTCGTTGACCGATCTCTGCCGGTATCCGATCGTGCAGGCCCCCATGGCGGGCGGCGCTTCCGGACCTCAGCTCGCCGCGGCCGTCGCCGAGGCGGGCGGGCTCGGATTCCTGGCCGCCGGGTACAAGACGGCGGACGGCATGTACAACGAGATCAAACAGCTGCGCCGGCTCACCGGCGGCCCGTTCGGCGTCAACCTCTTCATGCCGCAGCCCGCGCTCGCCGACCCCAGCGCCGTCGAGGTCTACCGCCACCAGCTGGCCGGTGAGGCCGCCTGGTACGAGACCCCGCTCGGCGACCCCGACGGCAGCGGCGACGACGGGTACGAGGCGAAGGTCGCCATCCTGCTGGAGGACCCCGTCCCGGTGGTCTCCTTCACCTTCGGCTGCCCCGCCCGCGACACGCTCGACGCCTTCGCCAAGGCGGGGACGTACACCATCGTGACGGTCACCTCCCCCGAGGAGGCCCAGGCCGCCCAGTGGGCGGGCGCCGACGCCGTCTGCGTCCAGGGCGTCGAGGCGGGCGGCCACCAGTCCACCCACCGCGACGACCCGCAGGCCGACCACACCGGCACCGGGCTGCTCACCCTCGTCACCCAGGTCCGCGAGACCGTGCAGATCCCGATCGTCGCGGCGGGCGGCCTGATGCGCGGCTCGCAGATCGCCGCCGTCCTCGCGGCCGGAGCGGACGCCGCCCAGCTCGGCACCGCCTTCCTGATCTGCCCCGAGTCCGGCGCCCACCTCCTCCACAAGCAGGCCCTGACCAACCCGCTCTTCGTCCGCACCGAGCTGACCCGCGCCTTCTCCGGGCGCCCCGCGCGCGGCCTGGTCAACCGGTTCATCCGCGAACACGGCCCGTACGCCCCCGCCGCCTACCCCCAGGTTCACTACGTGACCACCGGGCTGCGCCAGGCCGCCGCCAAGGCCGGGGACGCCCAGGGCATGGCCCTGTGGGCGGGGCAGGGCCACCGGATGGCCCGCGAACTGCCCGCCGGTGAGCTGATCGAGCTGCTCGCCGCCGAACTGGAGGCCGCCAGGGCGGCCCTGAGCATGAGGAGCCCCCGGTGACCGCACCGGTCTTCGTCGTCGAACGGATGCCCACCGGGCCGGAGTTCGTGCTGGACGGGCCCGAGGGGCGGCACGCCGTGTCGGTCAGGCGGCTGGAGCCCGGCGAGGAGGTCGTCCTCACCGACGGGCTCGGCCACTGGGCGCAGGGCACCGTCCGCGCCGCCGAGGGCAAGGACCGGCTCACGGTCACCGTCGGCGCGCCCGTCCAGGAGGAGCCGGAGCCCGCGCCCCGCATCACCGTCGTCCAGGCGCTCCCCAAGGGCGACCGGGGCGAGCTGGCCGTCGAGACGATGACCGAGACCGGCGTCGACGCGATCGTGCCGTGGCAGGCCGCCCGCTGCGTCACTCGGTGGAAGGGCGAGCGGGGCGCCAAGTCCCTGGCGAAATGGCGCAGTACGGCACGGGAGGCGGGCAAGCAGTCCCGCCGGGTGCGCTTCCCCGAGGTGACCGAGGCCATGACGACCCAGCAGGTCGCCGCGCTGCTGGCCGGTGCCGGCTTCGCCGGGGTCCTGCACGAGGACCGCGACCACGACAGCACACCTCTCGCCACCGCCGAACTCCCCGCCACCGGCTCGATCGTGCTCGTCGTCGGCCCCGAGGGCGGCGTCTCCCCGCAGGAGCTGACCGCCTTCGCCGAGGCGGGCGCCCGCCCGTACCGGCTGGGCCGCAGCGTGCTGCGCACCTCCACCGCCGGGACGGCCGCGAGCGCGCTGCTCCTCGGACGCACCGGCCGCTGGGGATGACCTCGGGCCGGGCGACCGGAGTCCGGCGATAGCATGCCCGTACAACTGATCATCAGCGAACGAGGAGGCCCGGAGCCATGGCGGGAGAGCCGCAGACCGACTGCCTGTTCTGCAAGATCGTCTCGGGAGACATCCCGGCGACCATCGTCCGGGAGAGCGAGACCACCGTCTCCTTCCGCGACATCAACCCGCAGGCCCCGACCCACGTCCTGGTCATCCCCAAGGCCCACTACCCGGACGCGGCCTCGCTGGCCGCCGCCGAACCGCAGACCGCCGCCGACATGCTGCGCGAGGCCGGAGCGGTCGCCGCCGACGAGAAGGTGGACGGCAGCGGTTACCGGATCATCCTCAACACCGGCTCCGGCGCCGGCCAGACCGTCTTCCACGTGCACGCCCACGTCCTGGGCGGCCGCGGCCTCCAGTGGCCCCCCGGATAACCCCCTCCGCACAGCAGGAGCGTTTCCCCCATGTCCGTACGCGAGCTGGTGGTGCTCGGCACCGCCAGCCAGGTCCCCACCCGGCACCGCAACCACAACGGCTATCTGCTGCGCTGGGACGGCGAGGGCATCCTCTTCGACCCCGGCGAGGGCACCCAGCGCCAGATGCTGCGGGCCGGGGTCGCCGCGCACGACATCGACCGGATCTGCGTCACCCACTTCCACGGCGACCACTCCCTCGGGCTCGCCGGAGTGATCCAGCGCATCAACCTGGACCAGGTGCCCCACCCCGTCACCGCCCACTACCCGGCGAGCGGGCAGCACTTCTTCGACCGGCTGCGGTACGCCACCGCCTACCGCGAGAGTGTCGAGCTGGCCGAGGTCCCGGTCGCCGGGACCGGCGCGGTCCTCGCCACCACGGCCTCGTACACCCTGGACAGCCACCGGCTCTCGCACCCCGTCGAGTCCTACGGCTACCGCCTCACCGAGCCCGACACCCGCCGCATGCTGCCCGCCCTCCTCCAGGAGCACGGCATCGGCGGGCCCGACATCGGCCGCCTCCGGCGTGCGGGTGTCCTCGGCGGCGTCACCCTGGAGCAGGTCTCCGAGCACCGGCGCGGGCAGCGGTTCGCGTTCGTCATGGACACCCGGCTCTGCGACGGGGTGTACGCGCTCGCCGAGGCCTGCGACATGCTCGTCATCGAGTCGACCTTCCTCGACGAGGACGAGAAGCTGGCCACCGACCACGGCCACCTGACCGCCAAACAGGCCGCCCGGGTGGCGCAGGAGTCAGGCGTACGCCACCTCGTGCTGACCCACTTCTCGCAGCGCTACAGCGACCCGGAACTCTTCGGGAGCCAGGCCCGCGCCGCCGGGTTCGACGGCGAACTCACCGTCGCCCAGGACCTGACGCGGGTCCCGCTCCCCACCCGGCACCGCCCCTGAGACAACCGCACACCACCGAACAACCGCACCACCCCCGAAACAACCGCACCATTCGTTTGTGAGACACCGTGCACCTCCCCAAGGCAGAACTCCACCTCCACATCGAAGGCACCCTCGAACCCGAGCTGGCCTTCACCCTCGCGGAACGCAACGGGGTGGCCCTGCCGTACGCCACCGCCGACGAACTGCGCACGGCCTACCGGTTCGAGGACCTCCAGTCCTTCCTGGACCTCTACTACGCGCTCATGGCCGTGCTGCGTACGGAGGAGGACTTCACCGAACTCGCCGACGCCTACCTGGCCCGCGCCGCCGCCCAGGGCGTCCGGCACGCCGAGATCTTCTTCGACCCGCAGGCCCACACCGCCCGGGGCGTCCCCATCGGCACGGTCATCGAGGGGCTCGGCCGGGCACTGGAGCGCAGCGAGGAGACCCACGGCGTCTCCACCCAGCTCATCCTGTGCTTCCTGCGCGACCTCTCCGCCGAAGCGGCCCTCGGCACCCTCGACGCGGCCCGCCCCTACCTCCACCGCATCAGCGCCGTCGGCCTGGACTCCGCCGAGGTCGGCCACCCGCCCGCCAAGTTCCGCGAGGTGTACGAGGCGGCCACCGCGCTGGGGCTGCGCAAGGTGGCCCACGCGGGGGAGGAGGGGCCGCCGTCCTACATCCGCGAGGCCCTGGACGTCCTCGGCGTCGAGCGCGTCGACCACGGGCTGCGCTGCCTGGAGGACCCGGAGCTGGTGGCGCGGCTGGTCGCGGACCGGGTGCCGCTGACGCTCTGCCCGCTCTCCAACGTACGGTTGCGCACGGTCGACACGCTGAAGGACCACCCGCTGCCGCGGATGATGGCCGCGGGGCTGCTCTGCACGGTCAACTCCGACGACCCCGCCTACTTCGGCGGGTACGCCGGGGACAACTTCGACGCCGTCCGCGACGCGCTCGCCCTGGACCGGGAGCAGCTGCGCACCCTGGCCCGCAACTCCTTCGAGGCGGCCTTCCTCGACCACGACGAGGAGCGCCGGGCGCGCTACCTGTCCGAGGTCGAGGCGTACGCGTTCGACTGACCGGGCGCGCCGTCCGGACCGGCCGTCCGGATCGCGCTGCGCACCAGCCGCCCGCGCCGCAGGGCCGGTACGCGGAGTTCGGTGACGGCCTGCTCCGGTGAGCCGAGCTTCGGCACGGCACCGGACAGGTTGCCGGTGGTGGCGGCCAGCAGCGCGGCCGGGGCGCCACCGCGGCGGCGGACCGAGCCGGGCACCAGCGGACGGCCACCGGTGTGCAGCGCCACCGCGGTCACCGGGGCGGCGACCAGGAGGGTGGCCGCCCCCAGGACCAGCCCCATCGCCGGGTATCCGGCCTCCGCGGAGAGCACGCTGCCCAGGAGCGGGCCGCACGCCACGCCCACGGAGGAGGCCGAGCCCGCCAGGACCGCCCAGCGGCCGCGTACGTCCAGGGAGGCGGCCAGGCCGATCAGGTAGGAGAGGACCACCGGGTAGACGGTGTTCCACAGGATCTCGCCGGTCGCGAACGAGCCGAGGTCCCGGGCCGAGGAGGTGAGCACGATGCTCCCCGAGATGATCACGGTCCCGAGCCCGATCGGCACCGCCCGGCCGATCCGCGCGCCGAGGACCCCGGCGCCCATGACGCCCAGCAGCCCCGCGCCGAGTGCGGCGGCGAACACCGCGCCGACGGTCACCTCGGTCAGCCCCGCCTGGACCACGCCGATGCGGCTGCTGACGCCCCACAGCGCGTTCTGCGCCATGGACCAGACGAGCATGCCGCCCGCCAGGACGAGACCGGAGCGGCGGTGCGGCAGCGGGCCGGTGACCCGCGAGGCCGACTCCTCGGTGGCCATGGGGCCCTTCAGCCGGGCGGTCGCGGGCCAGACGAGCAGGGCGACCAGGGCGACCGAGGCGAACGGAAGCCGGTGGCCGCCGCCGAGGTGCGGGATCGTCAGATAGAGGGCGCCCGCCGTCGCGGAGACGGCGAGCAGCCCGAGCGAGGACGTCCGGTGCGGGTCGCGCCGCGCGGCGATCCCGGCCGCCGCGACCGCCGTCGCCGCCCCCGAGCCGAAGCCGCCCACCACGACGGAGGCCACCACCAGCGGCACGGACCCGGCCAGTGCGGCGCAGCCGTACCCCAGGGCGGCCAGCAGCAGACCGGCGCGGGCCGGGGTACGGGCCCCGTACCGCTCGACCCGGCCCGCCAGGACGAACCCGGCACTCGCCGAGCTCAACAGCAGAGCACTGCCGACCAGGCCCGCCTGAGCGGGGGTCAGCCCGAGATGGACGCTGAGGCGGCCGACGATGGTGGGGAGCAGATAGGAGGCGAGGTAGCCGGCGGTGAAGACGGCGACCAGGGGCCACGCGGCACGGCGCGAGGACATGGGCGTTTCCTGAAGACATGCCTGAGCAGGCAGGGGGAGGGGAGGGGGGTGGGGCGACGCGCGCAGGGCAGGGCGGAGCAGGCCAGGGCGGAGCCGGGCAGAGCGGAGCGATGCCGACGCGCGGAAAGGGGAATGCGGAGGAAATACGTGAAATACAAGGAGATGCGAGAAGTGCGGCTCTCGTCGGGCAACGTCCCCGAAGGTGCTCGCGGGGCAATTTGTATCAAGTGCCCGCGCCGACCGAAAGTCGCCTCGCTGTGATCTGAGCCACTTATGCGTTTATGGGCTAAGAACCCGGGTAGCAGCTCATGTTTGTGCAGGTCAGCTACGTACGTGGGTGAGCCTCCGCATCGGCGGGGAGTCTCCTCCCCCGCGCCCGGTATCGGGCAGACTGGCCGGATCTCACACTGTCCAGATCTGCCGCACGGCTGGGGAGCGCACGGTGAGCACTGACACTCCGGGTATCGACCCGCTGCTGGCGCTGCGCGCCCCGCAGGATCCCGCCTGCGACGTCTTCCTGACGGGCACGGTCTTCCTCGACATCATCTTCACCGGCCTCGACAGCGCCCCCGTGCGCGGCACCGAGTCCTGGGCCCGCGGGATGGGCTCCAGCCCCGGCGGCGTCGCCAACATGGCCACCGCGCTCGCCCGGCTCGGCCTGCACACCTCCCTCGCCGCCGCGTTCGGCGACGACCACTACGGCGAATACTGCTGGGACGCCCTCGAACAGGGCGAGGGCATCGACCTGTCGATGTCGCACACCGTCCCCGGCTGGCACTCCCCGGTCACCGTCTCCATGGCGTACGAGGGCGAGCGCACGATGGTCTCCCACGGCCACGAAGCCCCGGCACCGCCCGCCGGCACGGCCCCGGCGGGCACCACCACGACCGAGGGGATCACCACACCCTCGGGAACCACCGCACCCTCGGGAACCACCACCACCGCCACCACCGCGCCCGGCCCTGCCCTCCCCCAGTGCCCGCCGCGCGCCCGCGCCGCCATCGCCTCGCTCGTCCCGGGCCGCAGCGAACCCTGGGTCGCCACGGCCGCCCGGCACGGCGCGCTGATCTTCGCCGACGTCGGCTGGGACGAGACCGGCCGCTGGGACCTGGACGCGCTGCCCGACCTGGCCCACTGCGAGGCGTTCCTGCCCAACGCCGAGGAGGCGATGCGCTACACCCGTACCGACTGTCCGCGCGCCGCCGCCCACGTGCTGGCGGAGCGCGTCCCGCTCGCCGTGGTCACCCTGGGCGCCGAGGGCGCGTACGCCGTCGACGGGCGCACCGGCGCCGCCGCCCAGGTACCCGCCATCGAGGTGGAGGCGCTCGACCCGACCGGCGCCGGGGACGTCTTCGTCGCCGGATTCGTCACCGGCACCCTCGCGGACTGGCCGCTCGCCGACCGGCTCGCCTTCGCCGGGCTCACCGCCGCCCTCTCGGTCCAGGAGTTCGGCGGCTCCCTCTCCGCGCCCGGCTGGGCCGAGATCGCCGCCTGGTGGCAGCGGATCCGCACCTGCGAGAGCCAGGACCCCGCCGCCCTGGAGCGGTACGCCTTCCTGGAGGAACTGCTCCCCACCACGGCCCGCGCCTGGCCGCTGCGGCGCGCGGTCCCCACGATCGGCTTCCGGCAGTGAACGGGGCGCCGGCCTCCTCGTACACACGGCCGGTAAAAGGACTCCGCGTTGTCACCGCCAAGTCGTAGGCTTGGTGATCCAGAGGTTGTCGAGCAGCGAGAACCCTGCAACGGGAGGTATGCGCAGGCCCGAGGGCCGGCCCATGACGCAGTCACCCACACAGCCGCAGGCGCGTGCCCAGATCCGGATCCCGGCCGCACACCCCATGGTGATGCTCCTCGGATCGGGCGACTCGCTGTTGCGCGTGATCGAAGAGGCCTTCCCGGCGGCCGACATCCATGTCCGGGGCAACGAGATCAGTGCCACGGGCGAGGCGGCCGACGTCGCCCTCATCCAGCGCCTGTTCGACGAGATGATGCTCGTGCTCCGCACCGGAGCGCCGATGACGGAGGACGCAGTGGAACGGTCGATCGCCATGCTCAGGGCGGCCGGCACCGGCGAGGGAGACCCCCAGGGCGAGACACCCGCCGAGGTGCTCACCCAGAACATCCTCTCCAACCGCGGCCGCACCATCCGCCCCAAGACGCTCAACCAGAAGCGGTACGTCGACGCGATCGACGAGCACACGATCGTCTTCGGGATCGGCCCGGCGGGCACCGGCAAGACCTACCTCGCCATGGCCAAGGCGGTGCAGGCGCTCCAGTCCAAGCAGGTCAGCCGCATCATCCTGACCCGCCCCGCCGTCGAGGCGGGGGAGCGGCTCGGCTTCCTGCCGGGCACGCTCTTCGACAAGATCGACCCGTATCTGCGCCCGCTCTACGACGCCCTGCACGACATGCTCGACCCCGACTCGATCCCGCGGCTGATGGCGGCGGGCACGATCGAGGTCGCGCCGCTCGCCTACATGCGGGGGCGCACCCTGAACGACGCGTTCATCATCCTCGACGAGGCGCAGAACACCAGCGCCGAGCAGATGAAGATGTTCCTCACCCGCCTCGGCTTCGACTCCAAGATCGTCATCACCGGTGACATCACCCAGGTCGACCTGCCGAGCGGCACCAAGAGCGGGCTGCGCCAGGTCCAGGAGATCCTGGAGGGCCTGGACGACGTGCACTTCTCGCGCCTCACCTCCCAGGATGTCGTCCGGCACAAGCTCGTCGGCCGTATCGTCGACGCGTACGAGAAGTACGACAGCCGCAACGGTCAACGAGACGGTCAGTCGGACGGCCGGGAAGACGGCCGACGCGACCGCCGTAAAGGGAAGTAGTCGCAGGACACCATGTCGATCGATGTCAACAACGAGTCCGGAACCGAGGTCGACGAGCAGGCGATCCTCGACATCGCCCGCTACGCACTGGCCCGGATGCGGATCCACCCGCTGTCCGAGCTCTCGGTGATCGTGGTGGACACCGACGCCATGGAGCAGCTGCACATCCAGTGGATGGACCTCCCCGGTCCGACCGATGTCATGTCCTTCCCGATGGACGAGCTCCGTCCGCCGGCCAAGGACTCCGAGGAGCCTCCGCAAGGGCTCCTCGGAGACATCGTGCTCTGCCCGGAGGTCGCCAAGAAGCAGGGCGAAGAGTCACCGACGCAGCACTCCATGGACGAGGAGCTCCAGCTCCTGACCGTCCACGGGGTGCTGCATCTTCTGGGGTACGACCACGAGGAGCCCGACGAGAAGGCCGAGATGTTCGGCCTCCAGGCCGCCATCGTGGACGGCTGGCGCGGTGAGCGCGGGCTCACCGGCGCGTCCCCCGCCCCCACCGTCTCGTGATCGCTCCTCTGATCACCGGAGCCGTCCTGCTGGTCGTCATCGGCTGGCTGGCCGCCTGCGCCGAGGCGGGGCTCGCCCGTACGTCGAGTTTCCGGGCGGACGAGGCGGTCCGGGCCGGCCGGCGCGGCAGCGCGAAGCTGGCCCAGGTGGCCGCCGACCCGGTGCGCTATCTCAACGTGGCGCTGCTGGTGCGGGTCGCCTGCGAGGTGTCGGCCGGGGTGCTCGTCACCTACGTCTGCCTGCAGAAGTTCCCGGAGACCTGGGAGGCGCTCGCCTTCGCGATGGGCGTGATGGTCCTGGTCAGCTATGTCGCCGTCGGGGTCTCCCCGCGCACCATCGGCCGCCAGCACCCGCTGAACACGGCGACGGCCTCGGCGTACGTGCTGCTGCCGCTGGCCCGGATCATGGGCCCGATCCCGCAGCTGCTGATCCTCATCGGCAACGCGTTCACCCCCGGCAAGGGGTTCCGCAAGGGCCCGTTCGCCAGCGAGGCCGAGCTGCGCGCCATGGTCGACCTCGCGGAGGCGGAGTCGCTGATCGAGGACGACGAGCGCCGCATGGTGCACTCGGTCTTCGAGCTGGGCGACACCCTGGTCCGCGAGGTGATGGTGCCCCGCACCGACCTGGTCTCCATCGAGCGCTACAAGACGATCCGCCAGGCCCTCACCCTCGCCCTGCGCTCCGGCTTCTCCCGGATCCCGGTCACCGGGGAGAACGAGGACGACATCGTGGGGATCGTCTACCTCAAGGACCTGGTCCGCAAGACCCACATCAACCGCGAGTCCGAGGCCGACCCGGTCTCCACCGCGATGCGCCCCGCCGCCTTCGTCCCCGACACCAAGAACGCCGGGGACCTGCTGCGCGAGATGCAGCGGGACCGCAGCCACGTCGCCGTCGTCATCGACGAGTACGGCGGCACGGCGGGCATCGTCACGATCGAGGACATCCTGGAGGAGATCGTCGGCGAGATCACCGACGAGTACGACCGCGAGCTGCCGCCCGTCCAGAAGCTGGAGAACGGCTGCTACCGGGTGACCGCGCGGCTCGACATCGGGGACCTCGGCGACCTCTTCGGGCTCGACGAGTACGACGACGAGGATGTGGAGACCGTCGGCGGGCTGCTCGCCAAGGCGCTCGGCCGGGTGCCGATCGCCGGTGCGTCGGCCGTCGTCGAGCTGCCGGACAGCCGCAGGCTGCGGCTCACCGCGGAGTCCCCGGCCGGCCGCCGGAACAAGATCGTCACGGTGCTGGTGGAGCCCCAGGAGAAGGAAGCGGAGACGGAGACGGAGACGGTATGACGCCTGAGCGGCTGCGGGCCTTCTGCCTGGAGTTCAACGCGAGCGTGGAGGAGTTCCCGTTCGGCCCGGAGACCTCGGTCTTCAAGGTGCTCGGCAAGATGTTCGCCCTCACCGCGCTGGACGCGCGGCCCCTGACGGTGAACCTCAAGTGCGACCCGGACGAGGCGGTCCGGCTCCGCGAGGAGCACCCGGGGGCCGTCGTGCCCGGCTGGCACATGAGTAAGCGCCACTGGAACACGGTCACCGTCTCCGGCGTCCCGGACAGGCTGCTGCGCGAGCTGATCGAGGACTCCTACGACCTGGTGGTCGCCGGCCTCCCGAAGGCGGAGCGGCTCCGGCTGGACCGCCCCTAGCGTGCGCCCGGCGGATCTCGGCCGGGGCCGTCGAACACCGGCGTACGGTCCGGGCGTGGCCGGTTTCCGCCCCCTGCCACCCCGCCCACCCGGGGGGCGGCGCGGCCCGATGTGCCCGGTGCCGGGGTGAGTGGACCCTCACGGCCGGCCGCTTCGTATGCTCGTGCCATGACCGACACCACCGACCTCGACGCCGAGGACCGCAAGATCGTCACCCTGGCGCGCAGCGCCCGCGCCCGCAACGGTGTGGCCGAGGGCGCCGCCGTACGGGACGAGACGGGACGTACGTATGTGGCGGGCACCGTGGCGCTGGAGTCGCTGAAGCTGAGCGCCCTGCGGACCGCCGTCGCCATGGCGGTGGCCAGTGGCGCCACCTCGCTGGAGGCCGCCGCCGTCGTCTCCGCCGCCGAGACCCCCGCCGACGAGGACCGCGCCGCCGTACGGGACCTGGGCGGACCGGAGACGCCGGTGCTGCTCGCGGGCCCCGACGGCACCCTGCGGCTGCGGGTCACGGCGGGCTGACGGGCCGGGTCCGGAGGCGGTTCCGGCGCGTCCTGGCGGACCGCTGTACGGGAGCGCCGCCGCGATCGGGGAGAATGGTCGCCATGAGCGCTCGCCCGAACCAAGAATCCGCTGCCCCGCAAGCGGAGACCACCTCCCCCCACCGGGCCGGCTTCGCCTGCTTCGTGGGCCGCCCCAACGCGGGCAAGTCCACCCTCACGAACGCTCTGGTCGGCCAGAAGGTGGCGATCACCTCCAACCGCCCCCAGACCACCCGGCACACCGTGCGCGGCATCGTGCACCGCGACGACGCGCAGCTGATCCTGGTCGACACCCCCGGCCTCCACAAGCCGCGCACGCTCCTCGGCGAGCGGCTGAACGACGTGGTGCGCACCACCTGGGCCGAGGTCGACGTCATCGGCTTCTGCCTGCCCGCCGACCAGAAGCTCGGTCCGGGCGACAAGTACATCGTCAAGGAGCTCGCGGGGATCAAGAAGACCCCCAAGATCGCCATCATCACCAAGACCGACCTGGTCGAGTCCAAGGCGCTGGCCGAGCAGCTGCTCGCCGTCTCCGCCCTCGCCGACGAGCTGGGCTTCGAGTGGGCCGAGATCGTGCCGGTGTCGGCGGTCAAGGACCAGCAGGTGAGCCTGCTGGCCGACCTGATCGCCCCGCTGCTCCCCGAGAGCCCGCCGCTCTACCCGGAGGGCGACCTCACCGACGAGCCGGAGATGGTGATGGTCGCGGAGCTGATCCGCGAGGCCGCGCTGGAGGGCGTACGCGACGAGCTGCCGCACTCCATCGCCGTCGTGGTCGAGGAGATGCTGCCGCGCACGGACCGTCCGGCGGACAAGCCGCTGCTGGACATCCACGCCAACGTCTACATCGAGCGCCCCAGCCAGAAGGGCATCATCATCGGCCCGAAGGGCAAGCGGCTGAAGGAAGTCGGCACCAAGTCGCGCAAGCACATCGAGGCGCTGCTCGGCACCCCCGTCTTCCTCGATCTGCACGTGAAGGTCGCCAAGGACTGGCAGCGCGACCCGAAGCAGCTGCGCAAGCTGGGCTTCTAGGGGCCTGTCGGCGGACGGCAGTTCGACGACAGGCCTTGGGGGCCTTCTGGAGCGGGAGCCGGTCTCACGCGCCCTCCTTGAGGATGCGTGAGACCAGCGTGCGCTGGGCCCCGGTCAGATCGGGGTCAGCGCAGTACACGGTGCGGTCCCCGACCGTGATCCGGTAACGGAATCCGTCCGGCACCCCGGACGGCGACGCGTCCGGGGTGGAGGCGAGGACCTCCTCGGCGAGCGACTCCCACTCCGCCGCGTCCTCCCGCCCCTCGGTGTCGAGCTCGTGGTGGCGGGAGATGCCGGCGAAGCCGCCGGTCCGGGTGACCTGAATACGCATGGGGTCCTGTCTAGCCGGGGCCGGTCGCAGGCTCAAGCCCGCCCCACTCGGTTTCCGCGGCCGGCCGAACCCGCCTCACTCCGCGGTCGGGACGCCCACCTCGGACCAGGCCTTCAGGACCGCCTCCTTCTCACCGCGCTCCCCGAAGCGGTCGCCCGCCGCCGCGACCGTCAGCCGGGCGAACTCCGCGAAGTCCGCGGTGGCCGTCAGCTCGCCGCCGGTCAGCACGTCGAACCAGATCTGCCCGGCCCGCTCCCAGGCGTTGCCGCCCAGGGCGGTGGCCAGCAGGTAGAAGGCGCGGTTGGGGATGCCGGAGTTGATGTGGACCCCGCCGTTGTCCTCCTCCGTCTCGACGTACTCCTCCATCGACGCGGGCTGCGGGTCCTTGCCGAGCACATCGTCGTCGTACGCCGTGCCGGGGGCCTTCATCGAGCGCAGGGCGTCCCCGCTGACCCGGGGCGCCAGCAGCCCCGCGCCGATCAGCCAGTCGGCCTGCTCCGCGCTCTGGCCCAGTGAGTGCTGCTTGACCAGGGCGCCGAAGACGTCGGAGACGGACTCGTTGAGCGCGCCCGACTGGCCCTCGTAGCGCAGGTTGGCGGTGTACTGGGTCAGGCCGTGGGCCAGTTCGTGGGCGATGACGTCGATGGCGACGGTGAAGTCGAGGAAGATCTCCCCGTCACCGTCCCCGAAGACCATCTGCTCGCCGTCGAAGAACGCGTTGTTGTACTCGTTGCCGTAGTGGACGGAGCCGCTGAGCGGCAGCCCCTTGCCGTCGATCGAACTGCGCCCGTAGGCGGAGAGCAGCAGTTCGAAGGTGGCGCCGAGTCCGGCGTACGCGCGGTTGACGCTGGCGTCAGCGGTGGGCTTGTCGCCCTCGTCGCGGACCTTGGTGCCCGGCAGGGAGGTCCCGTTCTCACAGTCGTACAGGGTGCGGTGGGGCTTGGTGGGGACCGCGCCCGCCGTGGGGGTGACGGGCGCGGCGGCGAGGGCCGTCAGTCGACGGCGGTTACGGCGGAGGCCGTCGGCCTCCAGGGTGCGGCGGGCCGGATCGGCCAGCCGGGCGTCGCCGGAGTGCGACAGCTTGTCGAGGACGTGGGGCGGCACGATGGTGCAGAAGACGGGATGGAGCCTGTCGGTGTTGGTTCGAGGGTGCATGGAACGACTGTGGCACTCCGTCATCACTCTGTCACTGGTTGCGACGATGATTGACGAAATGGAGTGATGGGTCACCGTTTACCCCTCATCGATGCCCGGTCCCGCATACTGATACGGACCGACACCCCGGGTCACCCTCGGCTAGGCTCGTCGCATCATGCGTTTCGGGCTGCTTCTCCTTAGCTGCCGCGGCGAGGGCCTGTAGTCGTAGGCCGACCCCCTCCCCGCGGAGTCTGGTGCTGCAGCGACACCGTCGGCCGACCCCATGTCGGACCCCGAGGAGCCCTACGCCATGACCACCGTGAACCCCGCCGGTGCTGTGAACCCCGCCGAGAATTCCGTCGGCCGCCCCACGCCCGTCACCAACGCGACGCAGCTCCAGAAGCCGTCCGGGATGCCGGTCCACAAGTACCGCGGTTACGAGGCCGTGGACATCGCGGACCGCACCTGGCCGGACAACCGGATCACCGCCGCCCCCCGCTGGCTGTCCACCGATCTGCGCGACGGCAACCAGGCGCTGATCGACCCGATGTCCCCGGCCCGCAAGCGCGAGATGTTCGACCTGCTCGTACGCATGGGCTACAAGGAGATCGAGGTCGGCTTCCCGTCCTCCGGCGAGACCGACTTCGCCTTCGTCCGCTCCATCATCGAAGAGGGCGCGATCCCCGAGGACGTGACGATCTCCGTCCTGACGCAGGCCCGCGAGGAGCTGATCGAGCGGACCGTGGAGTCGCTGGTCGGCGCGCGCCGGGCCACCGTCCACCTGTACAACGCCACCGCCCCCACCTTCCGCCGCGTGGTCTTCCGGGGCTCGCGCGAGCAGGTCAAGCAGATCGCGGTGGACGGCACCCGGCTGGTCATGGAGTACGCCGAGAAGATCCTGGGCCCCGAGACGGTCTTCGGCTACCAGTACAGCCCGGAGATCTTCACCGACACCGAGCTGGACTTCGCCCTGGAGGTCTGCGAGGCGGTCTGTGACGTCTGGCAGCCCGAGGAGGGCCGCGAGATCATCCTCAACCTGCCCGCCACCGTGGAGCGTTCGACGCCCTCCACCCACGCGGACCGCTTCGAGTGGATGTCGCGCAACCTGACCCGCCGCGAGCACGTGTGCCTGTCGGTCCACCCGCACAACGACCGGGGCACCGCCGTGGCCGCCGCCGAGCTGGCCATCATGGCCGGCGCCGACCGCATCGAGGGCTGCCTGTTCGGCCAGGGCGAGCGCACCGGCAACGTCGACCTGGTCACCCTGGGCATGAACCTGTTCTCGCAGGGCGTGGACCCGCAGATCGACTTCTCGCAGATCGACGAGATCCGCCGCACCAGCGAGTACTGCAACCAGATGGAGATCCACCCGCGCCACCCGTACGCGGGCGACCTGGTCTACACCGCCTTCTCCGGCTCCCACCAGGACGCCATCAAGAAGGGCTTCGACGCGATGGAGCGGGAGGCGGCGGCCCAGGGGAAGACGGTCGACGACATCGAGTGGGCCGTGCCCTACCTGCCGATCGACCCGAAGGACGTCGGCCGCTCCTACGAGGCGGTCATCCGGGTCAACTCGCAGTCCGGAAAGGGCGGCATCGCGTACGTCCTGAAGAACGACCACAAGCTGGACCTGCCGCGCCGGATGCAGATCGAGTTCTCCCGGATCATTCAGGCCAAGACCGACGCCGAGGGCGGCGAGGTCACCCCGACCCAGATCTGGTCCACCTTCCAGGACGAGTACCTGCCCAACCCGGAGAACGCCTGGGGACGCATCCAGCTGCGTTCCGGCCAGACCACCACCGACACCGACGGCAGGGACACCCTGACCGTCGAGGCCACCGTGGACGGCACGGACACCGTGCTGACCGGAACGGGCAACGGCCCGATCTCCGCGTTCTTCGAAGCGCTGCAGGCCATCGGCATCGACGCCCGGCTGCTGGACTACACCGAGCACACGATGAGCGAGGGGGCCAGCGCCCAGGCCGCCTCGTACATCGAGTGCGCGATCGACGGCAAGGTCCTGTGGGGCATCGGCATCGACGCCAACACCACCCGCGCCTCGCTCAAGGCGGTCGTCTCCGCCGTCAACCGCGCCTCCCGCTGAGCGGGCCGGGCGCCCTCCGGCCCGTCGTCGAACAGACGTCCGCTTTGACCCCGTAAGGCAGCAGTCCCCGAACCCCGACCACCCGCTCCGGGCGGTCGGGGTTCGGCCATATCCGAGGGTTGTGACCTCCGGGATACTGACGCCACCTCGCGCATGTGGCTAACATCACGTCCAACACACGGCAATGTTGCCGGAGCGTTACGGAGGTGTGCGACGTGCGGTCAGCCAAAGGACAACGCGCTCTGAGGCCGGTCTTCTGCGGCATCCGCACGGTGTGGGACGCCGTCGGCGACGGCGCCTTCTTCTGCTCCGGCTGCGGGGGCGACCGCAACTACCGCCGCCTCACCGGCCGCCGCCGCCTCACCGTCCTCGGCATCCCGCTGGCCCGCCGGGGCGAGGCCGGGCCCGTCGTGGAGTGCGGCGCCTGCCGCGCCCGCTTCGCCCCCGACGCCCTGGACCACCCCACCACCACCCGGTTCTCCTCGATGCTCCGGGAGGCCGTCCACACCGTCACCCTGGCCGTCCTCGCGGCCGGCGGGACCACCTCCCGTACGGTGCTGGACGCCGCGGTCGAGGTCGTACGCGACGCGGGGCTCGACGACTGCACCCAGGAGCAGCTGTACACCGTGGTGGAGGTGCTGGCCGCCGACACCGGGTACGGCGGCCGCTCGGACCCGGCGGCCGAGGCGTGCGGCCCCGCCCTCGCCATCGAGCTGCACGAGGTCCTGGCCCCGCTCGCCCCGCACCTGGCCACCGCGGGCCGCGAGTCGGTCCTGCTCCAGGGCGCCCGGATCGCGCTCGCCGACGGGCCCTACAGCCCGGCCGAGCGCGAGGTGCTGACGACGGTGGGCGGCGCCCTGAAGCTCCCGGCCGACGACACGGCCCGCCTGCTCGCCGCGGCGGCGCGCACGCCTTCCTAGGCCTCCTGGGGGCCTACGGCCGTCCGGGTGTGCGCGACAATGGCCCCATGAGCTTGTTCCGGGACGACGGCGTCGTGCTGCGTACGCAGAAACTGGGCGAGGCCGACCGGATCATCACGATCCTGACCCGCGGCCACGGCCGGGTCCGCGCTGTCGCCCGGGGGGTGCGCCGCACCAAGTCCAAGTTCGGCGCCCGCCTGGAGCCCTTCTCCCATGTCGACGTGCAGTTCTTCGCCCGGGGCAGCGAGCTGATCGGCCGCGGCCTGCCGCTCTGCACCCAGAGCGAGACCATCGCCCCGTACGGCGGCGGGATCGTCGCCGACTACGCCCGCTACACGGCCGGCACCGCGATGCTGGAGACCGCCGAGCGGTTCACCGACCACGAGGGCGAGCCGGCCGTCCAGCAGTACCTGCTGCTCGTCGGCGGCCTGCGCACCCTCGCCCGGGGCGAGCACGCGCCCCACCTGATCCTGGACGCGTTCCTGCTGCGCTCGCTCGCGGTGAACGGGTACGCGCCCAGCTTCGAGGACTGCGCCAAGTGCGGTATGCCGGGGCCGAACCGGTTCTTCTCCGTCGCGGCGGGGGGCGTCATATGCGGTGACTGCCGGGTCCCCGGCAGCGTCGTACCCTCGGCACAGGCCCTGGGGCTGCTGAGCGCGCTGCTCAGCGGCGACTGGGCGACGGCGGACGCGTGCGAGGCGCGTCATGTCAGGGAGGGGAGCGGGCTGGTGTCCGCCTATCTGCACTGGCATCTGGAGCGCGGTCTGCGCTCGCTGCGGTACGTGGAGAAGTGACGCGGGCCCTGAGAGCGGCGCGTTGCGTGAAGAAGTGACGCGGGCCCTGAGAGAGCGACGCGTTGCGTGAAGAAGTGACACAGGGAGACTGAGAACCTCATGGCAGTACGCGGGATCCTCGGCGGCCGTAACCGGCGCACGTACAAGACCCCCGAGCCGCACCCCTCGGGCGCGACGCCTCCGAAGATCCCCGGCGAGCTGGTGCCCCAGCATGTCGCCGTCGTGATGGACGGTAACGGCCGCTGGGCCAAGGAGCGGGGTCTGCCCCGCACCGAGGGCCACAAGGTCGGTGAGGGCGTCGTCATGGACGTTCTCAAGGGGTGCATCGAGATGGGCGTCAAGAACCTCTCGCTCTACGCCTTCTCCACGGAGAACTGGAAGCGCTCGCCGGACGAGGTGAAGTTCCTGATGAACTTCAACCGCGACGTGATCCGCCGCCGCCGCGACGAGATGGACGAGCTCGGCATCCGTATCCGCTGGGTGGGCCGCATGCCCAAGCTGTGGAAGTCCGTCGTCCAGGAGCTCCAGGTCGCCCAGGAGCAGACCAAGGACAACGACAGGATGACGCTGTACTTCTGCGTCAACTACGGCGGCCGCGCCGAGATCGCGGACGCCGCGCAGCGCATCGCCCAGGACGTGGCGGCCGGGAGGCTCGATCCGTCGAAGGTCAACGAGAAGACGTTCCAGAAGTACATCTACTACCCGGACATGCCGGACGTGGACCTCTTCGTGCGCCCCAGCGGCGAGCAGCGCACCTCGAACTACCTGATCTGGCAGAGCGCGTACGCCGAGATGGTGTTCCAGGACGTTCTGTGGCCGGATTTCGACCGCCGGGACCTGTGGCGGGCCTGCCTGGAGTACGCCCAGCGCGACCGCCGCTTCGGCGGGGCGGAGGCCGTGGAGGCGGCGGAGGCCGCCGAGAAGTGATGTGAGGAGTGCGGGAAGTGGCGTGAGGAGTCACGCGGAAGGGGCGGGTCCGGGACGTGCAGACGTCCCGGCTGGAGGGCTGAGGGTCCCATCGCGGAACAAGCCCGCGCCTGCAAGGAAGGCAGTGATCCCTGTGGGAGCGGGCTTGACCCGCG
>NZ_JBEYKR010000054.1:0-43168 GCF_040703535.1 Streptomyces sp. NPDC007346 | reverse complement strand
AACAGGTAGCCCTGGCCGACGTCGCAGCGGTGGCGGCGCAGGAACGCCAGCTGTTCGGCGGTCTCGATGCCTTCGGCCCGGCACACGGCGGCGGCCGCGCGCTCGATGGCCAGCAGCTGGGCCGCCGGCCACGGGTCCTTGCCGTCGCCGAGGTTGACCGCCTCGAAGCCGTAGAAGTGGCGGTTGCCGTCGGTGTTGGCCTTGGTGTCCGGCGGCAGCGCCCGCTCGGCGATGACGGCCTGGAGCACGGCGCCGTCGCCGGACCCCGCGTGGTTGGCCCGCCCGTTCCCCACGAGATGGACGGTCCCGTCCTTGGCGATGACGCCGTGGCAGAGGGGGCCGGGGAGCGCGGAGTGGCCGTTGTAGCAGAGCTCCACCGACGACGCCGTCCCGGTAGTCACGGTGTGGTGAATCATCACCCCGTGCGCCGGACCCCAGGCGCCCTTGTGGTTCCGGTTGTTGGTACGCCAGTTGCGGTGTTCGACGACGGTCAGGCCTTCGTCGCGGAGGGCTTTGAGTAGGCGGTCGGCGGTGAGCGGGGTGGCCATGGTCAGTTCTTCCTGTTCGGGGCGGGGCTGACGCGGGGCACCTGGAGCCGGCCCCACGCCACCTCGTCGGGGATGCCACTGACGTCGCCGCCTTCCTTGGGGCGCAGGGCACGTTGGAAGGTGGCGAACGCACGCTTGTGGCCGTTCGTCCAGTCCGGCCCGGCGGGCTGCGTGCTCGCCCAGTGGCCTTCCTGGAAGAGCCGGCGGGCCATGGCCTGGATGATCGGGCTGTTGCGCCCGCCGTGGAAGAACCCGGGGCCGGGGTACGGCTCGTACGGGCTGCTGGGGTCGGCTGCCGGTGAGGGCTCTGGGATGGCTGCGGCCGAGGCGGGGGGGAGGGGTGTTTCCTCCGGCGTGCTGTCGCCGGTTGGAGTGTCGGGCTTGTTGAGGCGGCTCATTGGGATCTCCAGGAGTCGAGGCGGGGCTGGATGATGTCGGCCTGGGCCCGGAGGATCAGGTAGGTCGAGAGCCGGAGGCGCCCGTCGCCGTGGTCGCCCCAGGTCCCCCAGGAGTTTCTGAAGCGGATGACGGTGTGGTTCGGGTCCAGGGCGCCGTCGACTTGGGCGACGTCTTCGAGGGCGGTGACGCACACCTCGTGGCCGCCTTCCAGGGGGGAGGTGGCCCAGTTGGGGTCGGCGTCGATGAACCCGTGCGGGTCCGAGGTGTCGGTGAATGCGGCGCACCAGGGGAGGCCGAGGAGGGCGGGCCCGGTTTGGAGGAGGGTGCAGAGTTCCTCGGCGGTGGTGGCGTGCCCGTACTGGTCGATGAGGCCCCGGTTTCGCATGGCTTTGGCGACTCCGAGGCCGGAGGAGCCGGTGTCGTGGGTGGGCCAGGTGTGGTCCAGCCACCGGTCGGCGGCGGTCGCGTCGGCGTACAGGTCGATCGCGAAGTGCTGTGGGGTCACCGCATTGGTGGTGTCGAGCCCGACGTCAGCGGCTTGTTCGGGGGTGAGGAGGATCGACAGGAGAGCGGTCGCGGCCTGCCCGGTGCACGAGGCGAGGGCGTCTACGTCGGTGTCGAGGCCGTACGACACGGACGTGCGGATCCCCTGGGCGATCAGGTTTCGCTGGTCGAGGACGGGGATGCGGGGTTCCCACGCGGTGGGGCGTAGAGGTTGCCCGTCGTACGGGCGCCGGTAGGCGAGACTCCGCGGGTCCAGGGCTTGGTGGCGGCCGAGGTGCCCGGCGGGGTCGTATGTGCGGGTCGTGAGATCGGTGGGCACCGTGCCCGTGCTCCTGCACTCCCCGCGCCCAGAGCAGATGTGGTTGGCGTGCTGCGCCGGTCGGGGCCGGGTGGCAGTCCCTCGGGGTTGGTGCGGGGCGGAGGGTCGCCCTACGGGTCAGGGTACGGGTGTGTGGGTGGGGTGGTTCCCCGGGTCAGGGGGTGACGGGGACGAGGTCGGTGACGGGCTGGTTGCATTGTGCGCAGTGCCCTTGGTAGATGGGGGGTTGGCCGGGTGGCGCGTTGTTGTAGAACGGGGCCACGATGCCGATGCCTTCCATGGGGCATTCGGGGGTGCGGCAGGTGGCGGTCATTATGACGGGGGTGGGTTCGTCTTCGTTCATGGTTAGCTCGCTATCACTATGTAGTCGATGTTGGTGGCGGCGACGCTGGTGCGTGTGGCCCAGACGGTCAGGCTGTCGGTGGTGACGTTGCCGCATCCGACGCCGAGGACGACGGTTCCGGGTCCGGTGGTGCGGGGGGTGGCTATGGCGCGGGGGTTGGTTCCGCTCATTGCGAGTCCTGTGACGGTGACGGATGCGGGGGTGTTCGCGGCGGTAGGGGTGATGGTGACCTGGCCGGAACGGATGTTCCCTGCGGTCAGGCGGCCAATAGCCCAGATGTGGTTGGCATTCAGGACGATCTCTTGATCGCCGCCGCCCACGCTCCTCTCGGAGTACAGGCTGATGAGGGCTGGAGACATCCAGTCTTTGTTGCCGCTGCTGAGACTGAGTTCGTAGGGCAGTCCGGCACCGCCGCCCAGGTCCGAGAAGGACACTCGGCCTTCCTGGGATGGGGGGGTCTGCCCGACGATTCCGAACGCCACGTTGGCGGCGCTGAGAGCCGAGTAGAAGGTGGTGGCGCCGACCTTGTCGTAGGTGATGAACCGTGCACGCCCGAAGGGGTCTGCCGGTTCGATTTCGGCCAAGAGGCTTGAGGCGGAGTCCAGGATGCCGAGGTGGTTGGTGTCCAGGACGATGCGTGCCCCTGATGTGCCGGTCTGCACAATCGCCCCGGTAATGGTGCCCCCGGTGATGACCTTCCCAGTGATCGCATCTGCCTTGAGTGCGGTGGCGTCGACAGACCCTGCGGCGAGCTTGCCGGTGGTAATGGTGTTCGCAGCGATCTTGTCAGCGGTGACAGCAAGCGCGTCGAGTTTCGCGGTGGTGACAGCACCGGAAGCGATCTTGGACGCATTTACAGCCTCGGCATCAATCTGCGCAGCCTGCACAGCCCCCGCAACAATTTTCGGGGTGGTGACGGCACCATTCTGAATCTGAGTACCAGCCAAGACCGAACGGACTGAAGCATTATCGAACCACAACTGGCCACTCACGCCCGAAGTGGACGCCAAATTCAACCGATACCTGGCAGCACCCGAAGGAGCGGTAATCGTCGCAGAAATGGTCTGCCACGATGCCCCCGTCACCGGAGGGCTGGCCTGAGCTGCTCCCGCAGAAAGAAAACCCCCACTGGAATTCTCCCAACGGGCATAAATGCGAGGCGTGCCAACATAGTCGGAAGACGCCTGGTAATCCACAGATATGGCAAGCTGATCACCGGGAAGGGCCGCCATATCAAAAAGGGCCAAGTCGCGGTTTGTCGGCGAGCCCGCCGCCGCATTCACCCGCAAAGACTTCGGTGACCCGTTGCCCTTGCTGTCATCCACTGCCCAGAACGCGTTCCCTGCAACGAGGTTCGCAGTAGCGGCCCCCTCGAAAGAAGGGTCGGCGAGCAGCTCCGCACCCCCGGTCACGATCAACTTTTCTGTGGTGACCGCGCCAGCCGCGATCTCTCGCGCCGTCACAGCCCCAGCATCGATCTTCCCCGCAGTGACTGCATTCGCGGCGATTGCGGGCTCAGTCACCGCACCGCTGGCGATCTTCCCGACAGCGACAGCAGCATCAGCAAGCTTCGCAGCGAGAACGGCCCCGTCCGCGAGCGCGGTGGCACCCACGGCCCCAGCGGCAAGCTTCGCAGCCGTGACAGCATCCTCTGCCAACTTGACCGTGGTGACGATCCCGTCAAGAAGCTCAGCAGCAACAACCGGCATCGGCCCGTAAGGGCCCGCCTGAAGGGACGGAGCGGACGCGGTCCCGGACGTACTGCGGGCCACGAGCCGCACGTACACAGGACCATCGGCGGGAACGACAACAGTGGCACCCTGCGCAGTCTCGATCGTCGACTGCAACGTATCCGAGGCCGGGGCGAAACTGCTGTCCGGGCTGGCGTGGACTTCAGTACGGGACCAGTCCAGCGGCAACACCTGCCCGTCGGTGAAGGAGCCGTCCCACGACGCGGCAACCCCGCCCAGGACGGACACGACGATCGGCGCAGACGGCTGCGGCGGAGGCGGCCCATTGACGATGGTCACCGCCGTGGTGCCGTCACCCTGCTGCCCGACGATGCCACGCAGGGACCCGGACTCGTCGCGGACCAGAAGGGCCGTGTCGTCCAGAGACGCGGAGGAGAGACGGGCAGCGCGCTGAAGCTCCGCGATCTGCTTCTCCATCGCGGCGAGTTTCCGTCCGATATCCATCACACACCCCCGTACTTGTAGGCGTCAGCCGACTTCAGGTCGATGACCGCCTGCGGGCCACCTTCAGCGTCGGGGCGGATCGTCCACCCGGTGATCCGTCGCCAACCCACGTAGTCGACCCACGCGTTGTGGACGCGGGTGTACACGTCGTCACCGACCTGCCACGACCCGAACGGTGCGGACGACGTGTTGCGGATGGTGATTTGATCGACCGAGCCGAGGACCATGCGGCGGGACTGCTCGGCGGCGGCCAGCTTGGCCAGGGTGTCGTTGCCCTTGACCTGCGGAAAATCTTGAACGTGCTCCAGGCGGAGGCGCCCGTTACGGACGGCGGACACCTGACGGCGCCGCGCGGACCCGTCACCGTCACCGAGACCGATGACGACCTGCGCGTAGTCATCCCCGGAGAACGGCACCTCCGGATCCTGGATGATGTTCACCCCGGTGGAAAAGGTGATGTCGGTGCGGCGCGCGCCGAGCCTCGGCCAACCGAGCCGGATCCGGCGCACCGGGGCAGTCTTCCCCGAATTCCAGGTCGTCGCGCACGAGTAGTCGGGGCTGGCCTCAGCGGACACCAGCTCGTCCACGATGTCGCCCAACGCCTTGCCGTCCCACCAGTTCGAGTTGAACCGCTCCGCCGGGGTGCCGATCGTGCTGGTCGACGTGGTGGAGTCCACGACGACACCGAGGTTGCCGTCAGCGACGGACTGGGCGTAGGCCCACACGTCCCGGATAACCTGGCACCGGTCGGCATGCGTCCACGGGCCGCGACCACCGCACTGCCCGTCGTTATCATGCCGTTTCATCAGGTACGACGACCAGCCAGCCGCCTCAATGGTGAAGGTGTCGCCCTGGGGGCGGACGTCCCAGATCAGGCCACCCCACCGCAAATACCCGTCGGACTCCACGTAGATGAGGGTGGTGCCCGGGTCCAGCAAAGTGGGGCTCTGGGACACGAGGCGCGGCGACAGGGACCCGGTGAGAGATCCGGGCCCGTTGAGTTCGTCCCCGTACTCCAAACCCTGTACGGGCAGGGCCAGAGACAGCCACGCCCCCGTCAGAGCATGCTGCGTCAGCACCCGGTCCGGGACGGTCACCTGGCCGCCTCCTCGAACTCGAACTGGGCGACGAACGTGGTGGAAGCGTCGGCGTATATCTGCGCCAAGTTCCCGCTGAGCCCGGCAGCCTGAACGCGCAGGAGCTGGCTGGTGCCCCGGTAGGCGTCGGAGATGGTCAGGGTGTCGGCCACCACCGTCGACTGGCGGCGGAACTGCGAGCCCTGGTTGTCGTCGATCACGGTCGGCTGCAAAGTCGCGGACGCACCGAGGGTGGCCCGTACACCGCCGAAAAGATTCCCCGTCTGAATGCGCAGCCCAGCAGCATCGATCCGGATGCGGGCGGTTGTGGCCCAAGCGGGAATCGCGATGCTCCACCCGGCGGCAGTGGAAAAGTAGGCGTAGCTACCGGCGCTGCCGCCGATGGCGGTGGACTGGGAGGCTGGGGACTGGGTGAGGAGCCGGGACTCGCGGCGCGGGTTCGCAACCCGCCGAATGTCTTTGATCATTGCGTTGGTGATCGTGGCCGTGGACGCGGGGATGTCGATCCGGGCGAGGGGAATACCGGTGCGGCCATCAGGGATCGCAGTCGCACTGGACGACACGTTCGAGATGACCTGGAAGAAGTTGATGTTGTCGACTGCCGGGTTCAGGCTGCCTTCGTACTGGGGGTCCTGGACTCGCACAATCAGCATGTCGGAGCGGGGCGACCCGCCGGTCGCAGCGATGTCGACGGTGTCCGCCCCCTGGTTACGGATGGCATAGGAACCCTGGAAGGCGTCGAAGCGGCCCCGGACAACTCCGGAGCCGCTGGCCACCTGAACGCCAGTGCCAGGCGTGCCGAGCTGGGTGACCTTCAGGTCGGTGCCGGCGGTGATGCCCTCGGCGCCGCGGGCAAGGTCTTGGACCATGGCCCGGAACTGCTCGGCGGAGTGTGTGGCCCCGTTGACGAGGATGGGCACTTGGTACAACGGCATGGCGTGCTCCTCAGAGGGCGATGTAGGCGTCGCGCCAAGTCAGGCGCATGCGGGAGGTGTTGGTGTTATCGAAGCCGGTCCACCGCATCTCCGACACCCCGGGCGCCAGGGAGAACAGGTCGATGCGGGAGGCGGGGGTGAGTAGCGCGGAGGCGTTGCCGCCGTTCTCCCGCCGGACGGTGCGGTGCCCAGGCCGGGTGTCGATCTCCACCCACTGACCGGCCGCCAGGTTGAGGGTGGGCAGGTCGAGACGGCGGCCGGTCGTCGCGTTGATGACGGACGCGTTGGCGACAGGCCCGGTGATCCGGATGACCGGCCACGCGTGCCCCGTGCCGGCGTTGGTGGCCCAGCCCGGCCGGTCAGCGGCGGTGGTCCCGGACTGCACGTAGATCGGGGCGACCACGGGGGCAGCGAACCCGCCGCCCGTGAGCCACCCGAGGGGGATCTCGGTGGTGGTCTCCTCATCGGCGTAGAACCCGGGGTCGGTGGCGATGAACTCGATGTCCAACGGCACGTAGCCGTGAATGACTTGCGCGTATTCGGGGTCGAGGCGGCGTAGCCGGCCGTAGAGGCGCTTGACGGGCCGACCGGGGCGCAGGATCCGCAGCGGCATAGTGGTGCCGCCGGCTAGACGGACCGCCGGATCGTCCGCGTCCACCTGGAGGGCGGCGACCACGTTGTGGCAGGCTGCCGGGTCGCCGGGGATACGGATCGCCGCGTCGATCTGCACCTGCCGGGCCCCGTAGTAGTCCGGGCCGGGGAACGCCCCGTCCATGGACGGCTGGTCGACATCGGCATCCCGCACGGGCGGGCGGCCGAGCCCGGTGGTCTCTTTCACCTGGATCTGCGTGCCGGCGCCCATCAGAACACCGCCGAAATCGTACTGCCAGTTCTCAAGCGACACGTGCGTTCACCCCTCCCCTGCGTGCTCGGCGGACCTGGCGCCCGACCTGGGCGGCGATGTCCGAGGCGGACGCCCCGGTACGGACGGTGGGCACGGTGACGTGGGTATCGCCGCCCTCGCGGACGATGACCAGAGGACGGCCGCCGGCAGCGTCGGTGAGGCCGACACCGAACCGGCCCGCAACGTCACGCAGAACGTTCGTGGCCGGACCCCTCTTATTCGCGCCCAGCGGAATGTACGCCTCCCCGCCGGTCGACGGTTCGGCGAAGGTCACGGCCCCGGCCCGGGTGGAGTAGATGCCTTCCCGGATCCCGCCGTTGGCGTAGGACAGGCCCTTGTTGGCGCGGGCGAGATCGGCGAGGAACTGGGTGGCTCGAGCCCCGAGCGACGACTTGATCTGGGTGTTGGCCTTGTTCGCGACGGTGATGATCTCGTCTTCGCCCAGTCCGGTGGTGTCCGCAACCGTGTGCAGTCCCGTCTTGGACGTCTTGATCGCGGCGATGATCGTGAGGAGCTGCTCCAGCTCCTCACCCGACAGAACTTTGCCGCTGTTCTTCGCCGCAGCGTTCGCGGACGCGGCCTTGCCCTTGTTCTTGACCGCTTCAGCGGCAAGCTTCTCGGCCGCCTCATCACCTTGCCCGGCAAGCTGGGTTGCGAGGTCGCCGTACCCCATTCCTGCCAGCTTGGTGAGGTTCGCCTGGAACGCTGTGGACGTCTTGTTGGAGGCGTTGAGCTGCTTGGTGTAGTCCGCCAGGGACGCCTTCGCGAGAGGGCCGAGCCTCCGCAGATTCGCGACGATGTCCTTGAACTGCTTGCTCGACGCTTTCGCCAACGCGGCGACCATCGCGGCGCCCTCCTCGCCAAGGTCGCGTAGTTGATCGACGATGTCAGAACCGCCCCGGGATGCAATCTTGTTCAGGCTCGCCTCGTACGATGCGTTGGCCGACACGGCGCCCTTGAGGGTCTTCTGCCAGTCGGCGAGGGAAAACTTCCTCTTGTACCGGGCTTCAGCCTTGCGTGCCGCTTCGGTGGCTGTGGACACGGCGCGGCGGGCCTTTGCCACCCGGTTCTCCGCGGCCACCATCTGCGCACCCGTGTGCTTGCGGCGGCGCAGCGCGGCCAGTGCAGCCTCGGCGGAGCGGAGGCTGTCGATAGCGTTCTTCCGGGCGCGAATCTTCTTGTTGTACGTGTCCTTGTCGATCGGCTGGTGTGAGTCGGTGTACGACGACTGCACGTAAGAGGTGTCGCGGCGCATCCCCGTCGGGGAGTAGGAGAACCCGCCGGACGCAAAGTGGACGACACCGCCGTCGGCCTTCCACTGCACTGTCTTCGGGTCGCCACCAAGGCGGCGGATCGTCTCCTCGGTGATGGCCCGCGACCGGCCACGCTTCGACGGGGCGAGCGGAATGTACGCCTCGCCGCCAGTCTCATCCTCCGCCCACACCCTCCAGGCGCCGGCTGGGGCGATCTGCGCGACATGGTTTTCCCCGCGCGGAAAGGGGCCCGGGGTGTTCATGCCGCCGCCTGCGTAGAAGCTGAGGACGCTACCGTCGGCCTGGGAGCCGGCTCGGAGCTTGGTGCGGGAGCGGGTCTCGCCGGTGACGGTGTTCGTGATCCGCCGGTCGGTGACCTCGATGGTGCGGATGGTGACGGTGCGGTCCTTGAGTCCGGCGATGGTGGCGGCGAGGGACTGCACGGCGGCTTTCTGGGTGCCGGTGGGCACCTCGATGGTGACCGTTTTCCCCTTCGTCGACTTGATCTTGAAGCCGAGCTGCTCCAGCTGACGGCGACCCTCCGTGGTGGGCACCTTCATCGTGACGGTCTTACCCTTGGTCGACTTCACCTTCGCCTGGAGGGTCTCCAGGTCGGTGATCGCACCCTGGGTCTTAGCGTCGATCTCAACCGTGCGGCCGTTCGTTTCGCCCAGCTTCGTGATGAGTAGATCAAGTTCAGCGCGGGCCTTCTTCGTCGGGGCGGTGATCTTGTACTCGCGGGTGCCGGGGATCAGAGCGACCTTGTACCCAAGATCCGTTAGCTCCTTGCGGGCCTCCTCTCCCAACGCATCGATCCGGATCGTCTTCTTAGTCGGGAACCGCTCGAACTCGGCCTGAACCCCCAGGAGCTCGGCCAGGGCGGTATCGACGCCCTTCGTCTGCAAGAGAATCGACACCCGACCCGGGATCAGGCCTACGGCGTCGACCATGGCCAGCGCCTGCTTCTCGCCCAGGCCGTACTGACCGGCCAGCTTCGCGGCTGCGTCCCGACCCTTCTGCATCTCCGCCGTAGCAGCGGTGATCGACTGGGGAACCGTCTTGCCCTGCGACTGGGCGAAGTCATATGCGGCGACCGCAGCAGATGCCGAACTGTCGGCGATCGAGTCAAGAGTAGAGAAGAGCTGCTGCCCGTTTTTCGTGGTGGTGTCCACAGTCCCGTTCAGCCCGATCAAGGCCTTGCCCCACCCGTCCGCCTTATCGACGCCATCGGCGAACGCCTCATTGGCCTGGGAGATCGCCTCATTCACCCGGGCCTGGGCGGCCTGAAGTGACACAGACCCGCCGGACAGCAGATCAAGGGCGTCACGCAGAGCCCGGGTGCGGGAGTCGGCGTCTGCGGTTTTGTCCGCCAGGGCGCCGACCGCGTCCTTCAACCGGCTGTAGGCGGTGATACCACGGCTGGACCGTGAGGCGGCATCCAAGTCCTTCGCGGACTTCTTGGCCCGGTCCATGTCACCAGACATGCCGCGCAGCGTGGTGGCGGCCTCCTGGTACATGTCGGCCAGGCCCAAGTTGCCGTCGACCTTGGCCTGGACGGCGAGAGACTGCATCTTGGCGGAGAGCTCATCGACAGCCGATCCGCCCTCGATGTACGCCTCCGTCAGCTTCTTCAGCGGAACCCCAGCGCTCGCCATCGCCTCGCTGAGTTTGGCCCCGGTTTTGACAAGCTTCTGCGACTGCAACTGCTGGGCAACCTGGGCGCGGACGGCGTCGTCGATGATGCCGTTGGAGTCCCGCAGGGAAGACGTCAGCCCGTCCACAGCAGCCTCATGCTCAGCAGCGGCCGCTGCGGCCTTCTGCTGGCGCCCGGCGAGCATGCTCAGCCCAACACCAGCCGCAGCGAGCGCAAGCCCCCACGGACCGCCCATGACTCCCATGAGGCCACCCATGGCGGACCGCAGCCCAGTTCCGGCAGCGGCAGTCACCCCCCGCAGGGCGCCGGTGAACCCCGTGGCCTCCCCGCTCGCCCTACGGAAAGAGGCGCCCATGGCACCGACGACGGGCACCCGGGACTGAAGGACCGCGAACGCCGCTCCATACCCGGTGATGGATTGTCCAGCGCGGCGAGCCTGGCTCTGCTGGACAAGCAATTGCCGGTTCAGCGACTGGAACGCCCCAGTGAGACGCCCCCCCACAGCACTCGCGGCACCCTGGGCGATCGGGCCGACGCGGCGCATGAGGAGCATGGCCAGGATCGCGGTCTGAACCGGGCCAGGCAGGTCACCAAAAGCGGAGACGAGCCCACCAACGATCCGCCCAATCGGGACCAGAACACCAGAAAGGGCAGTGACCGTGCTCGTTGCGGTATCGAGAACGAAAACCAGCGTGTCAAGGATCGTGGTGAGGGCAGTACCCTCTCCGGCCACGTCAGTGAGGGCGTCCACGACCGGCTCCGCACCCCGAGCCAGGTTCCGGAGCACATCGACGACCATCGTCCCGACAGACAGCAGCATGTGAAGACCGGAAGCGGCCGCATCACCGGCCATCTCCTTGAACGGGCCCATCATCCTCTCGGCCGCGCCGCCAATGTCATCGAAGGTGCTGCGGGCTGCGGACGCAATGTCGGGGCCGAAGAGGGTCCCGATGTCGTTGAAGTACGCGAAAAACTTTTCAATCTTCGGGGTGGCGTCAGAAATCCACGAGGTGACGCCACGGATCACATACTCCAACCCGGGTGCAATGCCGGTGTAGATGGCAAGCCCAGCCTGCTCCGACTTGGCCTTCAGCTGAACCATGGACCCAGCAAGCCCCTGGCCCTTCGCCGCGGCAATGTCAGATGCGGCACCGGTCCGCGTCACCGCAGCCATCAGCGCATCGAAGCTGTCGGTGCCCTGGTGGGCCAGGGCGATGGCACCGGACATGGCCGGCTTACCCATCGACTTCTTCACCGCCGCGGTGAAGTCCTGCTGCGTCATGGAGTGCTGGGCCTTGGATAGGCCCTCAATGACGTACCTCAGCCCCTTGAACTTGCCGGTGGCGTCCCACGCCTCGATGCCCATGTCAGCGAGGCCCTGCTTCATCTGCTTCGTGGGCGCAGCCAAGTTGGCCATCATGCCGCGCAGAGTGGTACCAGCGGTTTGGCCGAGGATGCCGGCCTTGCCGAGCATGCCGACCGCAGAGGCGGCTTCCTCCATGCTGACGCCTAGCCCGTGGGCGACGGGGCCTGCGTATTTCATGGCGTAGTAGATGTCGATGATGTCGCCGCTCGCGTTGTTCGCGGTCGCGGCGAGGGTGTCGGCGGCTTGGGAGGCTTGGTCGGCGCCCATGCCGAACTGGTCCATCATGTCCCCGAGATACCGTGCGGAGTCGGCCGCGGAGACGTTCGCGGCGGACGCCAGGGTGAGGGACGCCCGGGTCGCGGAAATCGCCTGGTCAGTACGGAAACCGGCCTTGGCGAGCTCCACCATGGACTCGGCTGCCCCAGCGGCGGTCGCGGCGGGGAGGGTGAGGTCGCCACCGAGCTGGTTCGCGGTAGCGGCGGCCCGCTGCATCTGAATCGCGGTGGCGCTGGTGACCGCCCCGAACGTGTTCATGCTCTGTTGGTATTCGTTGCCGTGCTTGATCATCCCGCCGAAGCCCATGACCAGCGCACCACCGGACATGAGAGCGGCCAGACCGGTGAGCTGGTGGCGGAGCCGGCCCGTCTCGGAGCGCATCTGGCGGAGGCTGCGCGTACCACCGGAGCCAACCCCGCGCATGCCGGTCGAAGCCCTCTGAGCGGCCTGCGCAAGACGGGTCAGATCCCGGACTGCACTGTTGATCTGGTTCGACATGCGGGCCAGATCCCGGCCTGCGGTCCGGGAGTTCCCGCCGAGGGAGTTGAGGTGCCGGTTCGCCGTCCGGGCGGCATCCCCGTACCGGCCGAGGTTCCGGCCGGCGGTGCGGGCGTTGTTGCCGAGGGTGTTGAGGTGGCGGCCGGTGGTTCGAGCCACGGTACCGAGGGTCCGGATGTGCCGGGATGCGGTCTGGGACACCTGCCCCAGCTCCCGCACGTCTGACTTGGCAGCCCGAGCATGCGTGCCGAGGGTCCGGGCGTGCTTCGATGCGGACTTGAGAGACTGAGCCAGGTCGTTCCCGCGTCCGCGCAGGTCTACCGAGAGGTTCCAGTTCGCCACCGGTGCCACCCCTCCCTCTCGCTGCTGCTCAGTCGTTGTTCGTGGTGTGCCGGCGTCCGGCGAGTTCGCGTTGCGCCTGGAGTGCGGCTGCTGCGGCGGCGGGAATCAGGCCGACCTTGACGCCGTTCGTGTCGATGCCGTCGCGGCCCAGCTGGTCCTGCCGGTCAGCGATGACCTGGCAGCCGACGCACCGCTGGACGGTGACCGCGTAGGCGTCCTCTTCGTCGGGGCCGCCGTGATCCCAGTCGTCGTACCGGGTGTTGCATTGCGGGCAGACGGTGCGCTGGTACTCCAGGTAGGCGCGGGCTTTCGCCCGGTCGCGGGCCGTCCATGTGCCATCGCCGATGCCCCGGAACAGGCTGTGGGGGATACCCCACCGATCACAGAGGGCGAGTTCGTCACGGAATCGTTCATCCCGGATCAGCCTTTTCCCAGGTCCATGCGCGCGGTCTCCTGCACATTCCACGCGGCGTTGAACAGGGCGGTGGCCTCCCCCTCGGACCAGGTCTCGAGGTACTCGCGGGCGTCGTCCTCGGTCATGCCGTCCACCGACGACTTCGAGACGAGCTCAGGGGCGAGAGACTCGACGTCGATGTCGTGTCCGTCCTCCGCCTGTTCCTCTGTGGCCGGGTGGGACTTCTTGAGCGCCTCGAACTCCTTGCGGGGCATGGCGCGGAAGCGGAGCACGATGGCCGCCGCGTCGAACGCGGCCTGCGCCTCGGCGAGGTCCTCCTCGGCTCGGGCGACTGCCTCCGGGCCGGTGGTGTCGTCCTGCCGGTCCTCGGCTACCGCTGTGATGCGGGCCAGGACGCGCTTGGCCGTGTCCAGGGCGACTCGGAGGTCGAGGTCGTCGCAGATCGTCAGGGAAACGGTCGGACGTGTGCGGTTGCGGAGCCGCTCCCGGGTGGCCGCCCAGTGCGCGTCGGCGGCGACAGCGGCGGCCGGCGGGGCAGGCGCGGTGGTGGTCTTGGTGGGCATGTGGTGGTCCTCCGTCTGAGGGGAAGGGGGCCCGGCCGAGCGCCAACGGGCGCCCCTTCCCGAACGCTGTCGGGCCCGGCCGGGAGCTGAGAGGGGGCTGGTCAGCCGCCACCGGATGCAGGCACGGTGGCGTTGAGGAGCGGCCGGTCGGTGATCGCGAACGACACGACGACCTTCGCGGCCTCGTTGTCGAGAGTGATCGCCGCCGAGTTCGACGACACCGTCACCGGGAACACGTCCATACCAGGAGTGCCGGGCGTCTTGCCCTTACGACAGCTGATGATGAAACCGCTGGTGCCCTTCGCGAGGTCCGACTCGATGTCGTCGAGGGTGTCGTCCTCGTAGAACGTGATGCTGGAGTCGGAGGCGGAGTCATCGCCGCCGATCTTCGACACGAACGTCGACGCCATGTCAGGCGTCTCGATCATCTGGTTCTCCAGCGAGAACCCGTCGACCGCAGCGATCTGACGGCTGTAGTCGGTCGCGCTGGTGAGTTCGGCGTTCGTCGGCATGTATCCCGGGTCGGCGATCGTCTCCACGAAGAGGATTTTCGAGATGCCCTTGCGCTGGAACCTGGCCATGATGGGGCCCCTTTTCCCGGGGCTCCGCCGGTGGCGTTCGGCCCCTCAAGCAACTGGTGTGGGAGTCGGCCACGAGGTGGCACGTCCGCGCTGGGGCCGCCGCGGTGCGGTGAAATACCTGACCGGGGGTCAGGCGGGGGTCAGGTCGAACCTGAACCGCTGTACGTAACTCATGATGGCATCGGCCGGGTCGGATGATCCCCCCGGTTCGACGTCCAGGGACCGGCCCATGACGCTGACACCAGGGATGACGAGTGGGTGCAGCCACAAGCCGGTGGCCGGGTGGCGCCCGAGGAAGATCTCGCGGGCCTTGTCGGCCATCCACTCCACCTGATCCGGGTCACCACTACTACCGGGCCGGGTCGGGTCCGGGGCGGACACGGAAGTCACCTGGTAAATGGGGGAGAGGTCTTCGTTCTCGTCGGCGAGCGGCGCCCCCTCGAGGGCGGTGTCGAGGGAGTACAGCAGGTAGTAGTGCTGCGGGGTGCCGGGGGGTTTCTTGCCGCGCCCGACGGGGCGGTTGCTGGCTGAGGCGAGGAGTGCGGCCAGGGCGATAGTGACGGGGCGCTTGGCGATCATCGGAGTACCTCCGCGACCGCGAACCGCATCTCCGTCATCAGCGTCGCCCCGATGAAGTCGATGGCGGGGCCGACGTGCGGGAACGGGGGCTGGTTGTAAACGCGCCCCAAGCTGTCGGGGCCAACGAACCCGAACTCCAGCCGCCTGCCTTGGGGCGCGTTCGTGCCGATCGTGCACATCGCCCCGTACGGCAGCCGGCGGGTGTTCGTCTCCCAGGAGTTGCGGTACGCCCCGGTGATGACGTTCGGCCCGGGGCGCCCGGACGCGTTGCCCCGGATTCGGGCGCGCCCGAGTTCCCCGGTGTGGCGGACGGCGCGCTGGATGGCGGGGCCGACACGGGTCGCGGCCCGGTCGAGGCGGTCGGCGAGCTGCTCAGGGGTCATGGAGTCACCTCGGTCCGCAGCTGGTCGAGGGGGGTGATGCGGACGACTTCGACGGTGCCTGCCCGGCCGGGGTCGGTGACGGTCCACGACCGGCCGATCAGCCCGGTGCGGGCCGGGTCGTGAACGGCGACGACGGTGACGACGGCGTCCTTCGGGGCGATCGGCGCTTCGAGAGGGGTGAACAGGCGGTACCGGGAGGTCGTCTCGGACGTCCACGGCAGATTCCGGTCGGGGGTGGCGACGATCTCCGCCTGCGCCGACGAGCCTTGAACACCGCCGGGGCCTTCGTAGAGGACACCTCCGTCGGGGTATTCCAGTTCTCCGGTGTCCGGGTTGAGGATGGGGTCGCTGTCGGCGGGGAGGGTGATGCGGACGGTGTCGATGAGGAGGTTCTCCTCGATCCACCCGACCACCCCACGAAGCGCGTCATCGAGGCCCTGCATCAGGTACCCCCCTGCGCCCAGTCGGCGAGCTGGCGGAGCATCGCCACGGTCAGTTCGTTGGGGCTGCCGTCGAGGTCGTCCCGTTCCAGGGCGGCACGGTACAGGGCGGCGGGGTCGATGTTCTGGAGGAATGCGGCCACCACGTCGCCTTCATCCTGCTCGGGGGCAGCGACAGCGACCTGGGCGAGCCCCTCGAAGTCGAGGCCCTGGTGCGGGGCGGTGTGGAGCACGAGGAGCGGTGCGGCGCCGACCTGGTGCTGGAGGCTGTAGCCCTGGAGGGACCGGCTGACGTCGGTGCCGTCGATCGTGACCTTGCCCGCGCCGCCGTCGGTGGTGATGCTCACGTGGCGAGGCTGGTCCGCCATGTTCGGGGCGGTCATGCCGGGACCCCTTCCTTGCCCAGGTCGCAGGCGCAGGCAGCGGCGTCGGCTTCCCCGCTTTCCCTCCACAGCGCGTACTGCTCGACGGCCAGGCGATCAGCGTCGCCGCCTCGCACTGTTCCATCGAGAGCAATCCCGATGGCGCCTCTCAGCCCCATGAGCTCGCCGTGCAGCTGAGCCTCCGCGAAGGGCGTTCGGTCCGCTGGTGCGTGGTAGTGCGTCAGGCGGCGGTGGTACTCACGCAGGAGCGAGTCGACAGTCGCGGTCATGCTGCGTCACCGCCTCGACGGACATGGCGTGCGGCCCTGGCGATCTGGCGGCCGACCTCCTCCGCGTCCAGTTCGCTGTTGCCGCAGAGGACCACTGTCCGAGTCTCGGCTGGTTCGTACGTCTCCTGGAAAATGTCCTCACGGCAGGGATAGAACTCGCCAGCCACCCCCTTGATGATCCAGTCACCGCGCTCTCCGCGCATGGTTCCTTCGAGGGTGTCGATCTCGATGCTGTACGGGTGGCCGGTGATGCCGTCGCCCACGACACGACCACCGCACCAACGTGCGACTTCGTCAGGGGTGTTGGGCTCGGCCATGTGCATGGCTTCGATCTCGACGGGCTTCTTGCGGAACTTCTGCGGGGCGCTCATGCGGAGTCTCCGGATTCGATGTCGGTGCGGCCGTTCAGGTCCGGGCGCGGGATCCACTGGCGGATACAACCGTGGTGGGCGGCGGGGTACATGGACGCGTCGTCGATGCTGCGGATCGTGCTGTCCGCATGATCGGTATCCGGGTGCGAAACGAACCCACACTCAGGACCGTCCACGCACTGCATCCACTCGGCCCCCAGCTCCCACCTGGAGGTGTTCACCAACCCCGCGTTCGCGGACACCACCCCCTGCCACGACAACGCGGCCCGCGCCCACGATGCGGCCGGATGTCGGGCGTCGTTGGAGTAGATGACCGTGTCCAGCGGGTGCTCGGCGGCGAGCTGCGCCCGGTCGATACCGTCGTGGTGGCGGCCGACGACCACGCCCCGGACCGAGTCCTGCGCCGCTCGGGCGAAAACCTGCGCCCGCCGCACGGTCTCCTGGATGCGGCGGATCAGGTCGGCGTAGAACACGGCGGTGAGCGGGGTGACGGCGGCCTGGTGGTCGACCGTCCACCGGAACATGGTGATGCTGCGGTTCGCCCGGCGCAGGGCCTGGAGGGCTCCGTCGCGGTACACGGTGGGCAGGGTTGTTGCCGCCCACCGTTCCGCGAACGCGCGGGTGTCACGGTCGAACTTGGCGACGGCCTGGTTGAAGTCGGTGACCGCCGCCCGAGCCCGGCGTGTGGCGCCCACCCCGGGCAGGATGCCATCCAGGGCGGCGAGGAGGCGTTCCTGGGCGGCACCGAGTCGGCCCCACACCTGAGCAAGCTGGGCGGTGGACGCGGCGATGAGCGCCAGCAGATCCGCACGCTGCTGGTCCGGGCGAGCTTGGGTGGGGGTGGTCATCGGCGGGGCCGTTCCACAAGCTGGATCAGGCCGAACCCGTCACCACTGGTGTCGTCGGCCGGATCGTCCGGGGCCGGGGGCTCACCGGCGATCAGCGCAGCCAACTGGCGTTCGTAGGCCTTGATGGTCTCCGTGTACGACACGGACACCACCCCGGACACATTTACCGTGGACGGCTGACCACGCAGCGCGGCGAGCCGCTCTCGGGTCACCTCGATCGCCACCGCTCGTCCCGACCTCAGCCGGGCGTACCGAGCCTCCAGGTCGGGCACGTCGGTGGTGGTGCCCAGCTCGGAGAGGAGCCAGGCTCGTACGGATGTGTCCACCGGTCCTCCAGGTCAGGGGTGGGCTGGGAAGGGGTGTGCAGGTGCGGGCCCGGCCTGGCGCCCCACCAGGTGCGGGCCCGCACACCGCTTACTGGCCGCCGGTGCCCTCAACGGCGGCCGTCCGGCCCCGGGCCGGCTTACGGGCCGCGGTCTTGCGTGCGGCCGGCTTGGTGCCCTCGGAGCCCTTGTTGGGGTTGCCGTCGGACTTGGGGTCAGCGGTGCCGGTGTCGTCCGAGGTTTCGCCAGAGGCGTCTCCCTGGTCGTCGCCGGTGCTCGCTGCGGTCGGGAGCTTCCCGTCCTCCCACGCGTCCGGGTTCGTGATCAGAGCCGCCAGGCGTGGCTCCGGCTCCTCCCCGGGGCGCAGGAGCACCATTGCGTGACGGTCCGGGTCCTTCACGAACACGGCCTTCCGTAGGGTCGCCATGGCTCACGCCCCGAGGACGGTCGCGGAGATGTGCAGGTCCGGGACGTACAGGGCGGGCATGCCGATCGCGGCACCGCGGGTGTAGATCTGCACTGGGTCGTCGTCGTACTTGGAGACGACGACGATGCCGGGGGCTTCCTGGCGGGTGAGCGCCGGGTTGGTGCCGGAGGTGAAGCGGGCGGCCTCGCGGGTGATGCCGTAGAGGGTCTCGGCCCACTCCTGCGGGGACACATCCGGGAGGATGATCCACTTGTTGTCGGGGAGGACTCGCCGGTAGGCGTCGTTGTCCCAGACCTTAACGTCGTAGGTGACGATCGGCGGGAGCCCGTAGCGGGCCCGGACCACGTTGACCTCGTTCGGGGCCAGGGTCGCGGTGGGGGTGCCGCCGATGGTGGACGACCCATAGAACGCCCGCCGGTACTCCTCGTTGGAAGCGAGGACGCGCAGGGCCCGGCGGGAGGTGAGGATCTGCTTCGGCTCCGGCGCCCCGCCGTCGACGAGGAAGTCGATCCAGGCTCGCTCTTCGGAGAGCGGCTTGGCGTCCTCGTCGTCCCACATGATCGCGGCGGTGGGCATGTTCTGGGCCGGGACGTTCCAGTTCACGTCGAGACCGAGGCCCGGCAGGGTGACGGTGCCGGTGGCCAAGAGCTGCCCGCAGGCGAGTTCCTGGGCGGTCTTGATGGACTCGACGTGCCGCTCCACGTCGGAGTACAGCAGCTCGATGTACCGCTCGGTGTCCTGACCGTGGCTGACATCGAGGAGGATCTGGTCCATCTCGGAGACCGGGAGGGTCTGGCCGAGGGCGGGCAGCATGCCCTCGTTGACGACCTGCTCGGCCTGGCGCTTCGCGAGCGCGGTCGGAGCGTCGTAGGCCCGGAACTTCGCGGCGTTGACGCGGCGCTTCGCCGACTCGGACTTGAACTTGACGCCCTGGATCTGCCGCTCGGGCAGGATATCCCGGGTCAGCAGGTACTTCGCGGGGGTGTCGATCTCCCGGGCGAAGACCGTCAGGTCTTCGTCGTTGGTGTCACGCAGGAGGATCTCGAGGTTCTGCTCCATGACGGTCTCCTCCTACCGGTAGTGGATGTTGACGCCGGGCACGGTCGCGGCGACGTCGGTGGGGTCGAACGGGATCGGGCACTTGTCGGCGAAGACCTCGCCGTGCCACAGCAGCGCTCCGGCGGCCTTGGTGCTGCCGGGGTTGAACGCAATGCTGGATACGAGGAACCCGGCGAGGACCTGGGTGCCGTCGCTCGCGGATGCCCCGCCGCCGGCGGTGGCGGTGGCAACGTTGACGGCGGGGCTGGTGCCGCCGGTGAGGTTCGTCGCGGACGCAGTCATCTGGGCGACGTCGTCACCGAGGTACTGACCGACGAACGTGACGGTGATGACGCTGCCCGGGTGGGGGCCGCCGGTCACAGTGACGTCGCCGACCTCAACGTTGGAGAGGTTCTCCAGGGCGGTCTTCACCTGGGCGGCGGTCGCGTTGTACGGGATGCCAGCGGTGGTCTGCCCGGAGAACGTCAGCGTGTACGTGCCGCCGGTCGGGGTGCCGGTGACGGTGACGGTCTGCACCTCGGAGTGGGGACCGGAGTACGGGGCGTACAGCCCGGAGGCGGCGACCTTGCCCAGGGGGATGCCGGAGCGCATGACGTTGCGGCGCTGGAGCAGGGTGCCGGGGGTGTAGTGGACGCCCTCGGTGAACTTGGTCAGGTCGAGGGTGATGGTGTTGGTGTCCTGCACTCCTACCAGAGACGCGAGCCACGGCCGGTCGGCGGTGACTTCGCTCGAGTAGGAGAGCGGCTGGAAGTCGTTCACGACTGCCTCTCCTCGTGGTGATGCGATGTCTGGCATCGGCACCCGTGGGTGCACGTCCACGAGGAGAGGGCGTGGTCCCAACCTCGGCGTTCGGCCGAGAAGTCTGATCAGGCGGCAGGCTTATGCCCGCGGAGGCGGGCCATTTCGCGGCCGCGGTCTCCGGGCTTGCTTCCCCCGGACTGCCGGGAGGGGGGTGTGCCAGCCGGGGCGCCATGCGGGGCCGGAGGGAGCTGCTGCTGGGGGGCCTGGGAGCGGGCGCCGAAGAGTTCCGGTCGGCGCTGCTTCAGCGCTTCCGCGGCGGCCTCGACCTCGGCGTCGGTGGCGTCGTTCGCGACCCGCAGGAGCGCGGTCGCGTCATCGAGGTCCGCCCCGGTGGCTCCGAGCCCGACGAGGAGGGCCCGCCGGTTCGCGACGAGTTCACGCGCGGCGGCCTGGGCCTCCCGGGCGGCCAGATGCTGCTCCCGGTCCGCGAGTTCCTGGGTGCGCCGTTCGGTCTCGGAGAGCTGCGCCTGGTCGGCCTTCCGCTTTTCCTCGACGTAGGCCCGCATCTCCTTGACGTCCCCGAAGCCGAGGTCGTCGGCGAGGCGCTGGTTTCCGTTGCGGCGCCCGGCGTCCTTCTCGACGGTGAGCTTCTGCTCCAGCCAGTCCTTGTGGACGACGAGTTCACCGTCCTGGAGACCGGGGCGGTCGGAGACGGGGACGGGCGGCTTCACCTTGGGCGGGCCGGGCTTGGGCGGGTCGTCGGCGGGCGGGTCGCCGCCGTCGTTGTAGAAGACGGCCATGGCGAGGGTGCCGGTGTAGGGGTGCGCCCAGGTGCAGTTCGGGGTGGAGCGGTGGCGCTGGGGGCGGCGCATGAGGGTACGTCCTCCCAAGGAGTCGCTGTCAGGCCCCGCGCCTTGATCCAAGGAAAGCATGACTCCGGTCATTCGTTGCCCCTGCTCCCCCGGGGCTCCTCTTCAGGGTCTTCTTCGGTCTCGTTGCCGGGCACTGGCGGGAACGTGGGTGCTCGGGTCTGGGGGGCGGCGGGAGCCTTCCGGCCGAGGAAGTCTGCGGTCTCTTCTGTGTTGCCGAGGGCGTCGGCGAGGAGACGGGCGTCGGCGAAGCTGCGGGACTGGATCTGTTCGATCTCTTTCGCTGCGTCTTCGATGGGCCACCCGACTTCGGTGAGCATGCGGACCGCGGTCTCGAGGCTGATGACTTTCGCCTCGTAGGCGGTGGTGACCTGCTCCAGGACGGCGCCCTTGTCGGTCGGTGTGTAGGGGCCGCGGACCAGCTTGGCGGGCAGCGGGGTGACGCCAGTCCAGTCGGGGTGCTGGCCGGCGATGAACAGGCGCTGCACGAATCGGAGGAGGAGGGTGTCCTTGTGGGCGCGGGCGAGGCGCATCCCGGCGATGAGGGAGTCGAGGGGGCCGAGGGACAGTTCGAGGGCGTATCCGGAGGGGACCTTGGAGGGGTCCATGGTGCCGAGGGATACGGCGGGGAGCCGGACGATGTTCGCGGCCCGGTCGGCGAGGTCGTGCCGGTGTTCGCGGAGTTCGCGGAGGGCGGGGGCAGTGTCGATGGTGGTGAGCTTGCCGGTGTCGCCGAGCTTGAAAACCACACCGGGCCCAACGCCGAGCTGTTGCCTGGGGTCCGTGACGCCGGAGATTCCGATCATGGGGAGGCCGGTGGTTGCGGAGGCCCGCGCACTGTCGGTGTCGGAGCTGGCGAGCTCATCGAACGCCTGCAACGCCTTCGCGAGAGATGACTGCCCCCAGTGCTCCTCGGCCGGTGGGACGGTGTTCGGGACGTGGACCAGCGGAATGAAGTCGAGGTAGAGGTCGAGTCGGTCCAGGACCTCGCCGGTGGCGCTGGTGGCGAACTGAGCTCGGTCCATGGGCAGGTCGTCGATGTCGAGGTTCGGCCCGGCCAGGTCGCCGATGTCCCAGATCGCGTCGGTGAGGTAGCAGGTGTGCCCGGTCGGCTGGTCGTTCCACGGATACAGGCGGGTGATGCCGCCTGCCTCGTCGAGGGAGTCCCCGCGGTTGAGGACTGGTGTGGACGGGGTGTCGTCGGTGGGCTCGGACATGACGCGGGCTCGTACGGGCCGGCCGTTCTTGTCGATGCCGGAGGCGGTGGCGGGGCCGATCCAGTCGATCTCGTAGGTGATGCGGCGCAGGCGCTTCTTCAACTGCCGGCGGGGGTCTTCGGGGAGTTCCCAGGCGAGATGGATGCGCTGCGGATAGTCGGAGCCGTCGCCGTCCTCGGGTAGGACGGGGAAATAGAAGCCGGGGTCGTAGGTGCGGAGGCGGGGGCGCTGCTTGTCGGAGTCCCAGAACAGCAGGTATACGGCGTCGCCGAGGCCGACGGCTTTCCGTTCGGCCTGGAGCATCCGCATGGGTAGGAGTTCGTCTTCCGCCCACTCCCGCAGGAGGTCCTGGACGCGTTCGGCGGCGGCTGCGCTTGCGCTCTGTTCGGTGGTGTCGGTCTGCTCGGCACCGGGGATGACGATGTGCTGGTCTCGCCCCATGACGTGGGCGACGAGGGTGTCGATGAACATGCTGGGGTCGCCGAACTCTCGGCGTTCGCGTGCGGCGGGGCCGTCGCGGTATTCGGCGAGTTCACCGGCTTGGTTGTTGTCGTAGGCGGCGAGGACCTTGTAGGCGGCGAGGCGCCTGACGTCGTCGTCGGGGACCCAGGTGGCGTAGGCCTCGGGGAAGGCGCGGCGGTAGGGCATGCCGCGGCCGTTGCCGTTCTCGGAGAAGACGGGCTTGTAGTTCAGCCATCCCCACGCGTCGATGACCAGGTCCCTGAAGCCCACGGGGCGCACCTCTTCACACCAGGCCCCGCGCCATGATCTCAGCGTACGGGCGCGGGGCCGGGGCGCTCCCCCCGCTCAGCGGCGGCCGGCCAACCGCTGGTCGCTGTACGCGCTGCTGCCGGTGGAGCCGGAGGCCGGGTTGGCGAGTTCGGTGAGGGCGTGCACTCCGGCGTCCATGCGGTCCGGGGAGTCCATGCCGGGGATCCAGGTGACCATCTGCCGCTCAAGCTCGGGGAACTCGCCGATGTGGTGGACGGCTCCCTGTTCGTAGAGCTGGGCGATCGGTTCGGCCCGGAGCCTCTTGCCTTGCTTGGCGTTGACTTCGACGATGCGCGGCATCGCCATGCCGCCGGTCCGGCCTTGGCGCTCGAGCTCGGCCCAGGCTTGGAGGAGGACCTGGCGGGTCATGTCTCCGCCAAAGTTCGTCTCGACGACGAAAGCGTCCCCGCCCAGCTCGATGGCGAGGAGGCAGGCTTCTCGTCCCCAGGCGTTCGCGCCGTGGCGGCCGGACTTGTCGGCCAGGACGTACAGGTCGCCGCCGGTGTCCCGGGCGGCAGCGACGATGCCGGTCTCGTCGTTGGTTCGGCTGGATCCGCCGGACGGGTCGATGGCCACGACGATGCGCGCGAGGTCGACGCCGCGGAACGCGACGGAGCTGACACGGTTGCCTGTGATCCAGGACCACTGCCAGACGCCGCCTTCCAGGGGGCGGGGCTGCTGCTGGTAGAGGGACCACCAGACGCGTTCGCCGACGCTCTTGCGGATGCGGGCGTAGTCCTCTGCGGAGAACCGGGTCGGCCAGAGCGCTTCACCAGGTTGCCGGCCGAGGGGGTCATCGGCGGTGAGGGCGAGGGCGGGAAGGTCAATAACGATCCAGTCGTCGGGCTCCTCCTTGAGGAGCCGTCCGGAGAGATCGTCGTCGTCCCAGCGCGTGTTGACCAGCAGAACAGAGCCTTGAGGTTCGAGGCGGGTGAGGAGGACGGCTTGCCACCAGTCCCACACGCGGTCGCGCATGGTGGGCGAACCGGCGTCCTCGGATCCCTTGAAGGGGTCGTCTACGGCTGCGACGTGGGCGCCGCGGCCTGTCAGCGCCCCTCCGACGCCTGCGGTGACCATGCCGCCCTCGTGACGGTCGATGTCAAAGCGGTTCGCCGCCTGCGATCCGTACTTCAGGCTGATGCCGAGGGTGGAGGCATGCTCGGTGATGGTGTTGCGGACCCAGCGGCCGTGGTCGTCGGCGAGGTGCGCAGCGTAGGAGGCGAGCATGAACCGATGGTCGGGCTGCTTGCGCAGGTACCAGACCGGGCCCCAGCGTGAGGTGCGCCGGGACTTTCCCGCGCGCGGAGGCATGGTGACCATGACTTTGAGGCGCTCGCCGGCGGCGATCCGCTGGTAGATGCGGTCGATGATGTCGAGGTGGGGTGCCTGCATTTCGCGGCCGCCGGTGAGCACGCTGGACAGGGCACCGGGCGACCGGTCCATGGCCATGCTGCGCTCGATAGTGACCAGCTGGATGCGAAGCTCCGGCGACGCAGACCGTGCTATCTCAAGGCGCTGCTGATCGGGGAGAGTGCCGTAGGCGCGGAGAAGGGTCTCACCCTTCATCGGCATCGCCGTCCGCTTCCTCCTCCGCGTCACCCTGGCGCTGGGCGGCGCTCCGACCAAGGCTCATCAGGAGCTCCAGCTCCGCCTCGCTCACGGGTCCGAGTTGCATCGGCCCGCCGCCCGGTCCCGACAGTTCGGCCCTGACGGGCATGTCAAGGCCGTTCAGCTTGGCGCGGCGATCCATGAGCTTGATGACGGTGTCGACGGCCTTGAGGTCGATCTCTCTCGCGATCTCCTCACGGTCCTTGTTGAAAACGGGGCTGGGGGTGGTGGCTTTGTCCCAGACGGCTGCGAGGAGGGCGTCGAGGCGTTCGTTTTCCTGCTGCCGGTAGACGCTGGCCTCGGCGGCTTCCTCTTCGTGGTGGTGCTGGAGGGCTCGGGTGAGGTCTTTGCGGGCGGCGCCGGGGTTGGCGTAGCCGAGGCCCATGATGCGTGGGTCGTCGTACGGGATGCCTTGTCGGCGTAGCTTGAGGAGTTTGGCGCGTCGGGCGGCGGTGTCGGCTTCGATGATCCGGCCTTTTGCCATGGCGGTGGGGCTCCCGCTTTCGTGGTTAGGCCCCGCGCCTGTTGTCGATGATCCCCGATGTGCGGGTTTTCCTTCCCCCTGCCCGTTGGGGGTGTCATCCTGCGGCGCATGAGGATGATGCGTGGGGTGGGGTTGGTTGTCGCGGCGGTGCTGGCATTCGGTGCAGCGGGGTGCGGGGCAGACAGCGGTGGTGACGGGGCGGAAAGTTCAGCGAGCCCTTCGGTGGCACCGCACATGATGGGGGTGCGGGAGGCTCTGGACCTGTACCACGAGGCTTCCGCACCGGGCTGCGAGACGGCCGACGAGTGCCAGGAGTTGGTGTCGGCGAAGCTGTCTGCTGCGGAAGACGTGATGGCAGCAATGCGCGCGGAGGACAAGGTCTTGTTCGCGGAACCGATCGGCATGGTGGAGACGGCACGCCAGCGGGCGGAGCACTACGGGCTGGACAACTTGGGCGCGAAGGGGAACAGCTTCGCGGTGTCGGAGCCGTTGCAGCAGATGGTGGCTTGGTTCCGGGAGCACCCGGAAGTGGCGTAGTCGGCCCGCACCCGACCGGGGGCAGCAAACCGGGTCGGCGGGCACCGCCTACATCCGCGAGGACGACCGCGGGCACCTGGAGTGCGGGGTCAGCCTCCGCACCAGCTGGCTCACCGACAAAGGAGCCGCACGGCTCGCCGCACTACAAGGCGGCGAGGCATGAGCCGCGACACCGATCGCCTCGTGTGGCTCTTCGACAAGCCGTACTGGTGGTCCAGGGAAGCAGGACAGCTCCGCCTCCACCCGGCACCGTGGGCACTACCCGACCCGGAACCGGTGAGCTGGGCCGACCCGGCAGGGGACATCAGGCAAGCGATCCTGTACGACATTCACCGGATGCGGGAGCAAGCCGGGTTGGGCTGAGGAAACAGCGCGGCCCCCACCAGGCCTCGGGTTCCGGAGGGGGCCGCAATGCGCCGTCGACCCGGAGACGGGCGAACCCTGACCCCACCAGGTCCTCGACCAAGGCTGGTGGGGCCAGGCTGCCGTTGCCGGTACACCCCCGGCAACGGGTCTGTGTGGCCGGCCGGTCGGGGAGTGGGCGCGGGGACACCGGGGCTCCCTGACCGGCCGTGCACAACCAGCGTGACGCACAACCGCGGGTTTGTCCGGGCCGGTCTCCCCAGGGCTGAGCGTGGGGGAGAGGCGGGACGGCTGCCTGACCGGACGCGCCTGCGCCCCGCTCTCATCCGAGGGCGGGGCGCTTCGTCATGCGGGTCTCATGCAAGCCGGGCCCCACATGCAGGCCGCATGAGGCGGGGTAGTGCATAACGTTCCCTGAAGTGCTGCTCGTTGGGGTCGACCGGCGACGTTGCGGTACGTGACTGTCCAACAATCGATCGATTGCTGGCTACTTGAACAGTTGGGGATTGAAACGGGCATAACGGCCCATGTGGTTGTCCAAAAATGGTGTACAGAAAGCCTCGATGTCCATGTACTAACCCCTACCCTTTGTTGGACAATGAGGTATGGATCTCGACACCCAAGACCTCCTTGACCCCGTCGGGGGCGGAGGCGCACTCATCGGCTACGCCCGCGTCAGCACCAAGGGCCAGAAACTCGACCGCCAGATCGCCGCCCTCGAAGCGGCAGGATGCCAACGGACCTTCTCCGACAAGAAGTCCGGCAAGAACACAGAGCGCGAAGAGCTCTGGAAGGCCCTCGACTACCTCCGCGAAGGCGACACCCTCGTCGTACCGTCACTTGACCGGCTCGGCCGCTCCATCCAAGACCTCATCGCCATCGTCGCCGGACTGAGGAAGCGCGGCATCGGCTTCCGCTCGCTGCACGAAGCTCTCGACACCACCACGCCGGGCGGTCGGCTAGTCTTCCACGTCTTCGCTGCCCTCGCCGAGTTCATTCGCGAGCTCATCGTCCAGGGCACCCATGAAGGCCTGGCCGCCGCACGGGCCCGCGGGCAGCGACTCGGCAGGCCGCCGGCGATGACGGAGGAGCAGATCCGGCACGCCCGCTCCATGCTGGCCGACCCGGAGGCGTCGATCAGCTCGATCGCCAAGCTCCTCGGCGTCAGCCGCACGACCATCTACAAGTACGTGCCGGAGCTTCGGGCAGGCCACCGGCCGACAATGGCGGCCGCATCGCGCGCAGAACTGGAGAGCTCGTGAGCAGCGACCACGAGTGGGCGATGGCGGAGGTGCGCCGCCAGGACGACGTTGAGCGGAAGTGGCTCGGGGGCGCAACGCAGAACCGTCCGTCCTTCGCTGAAGCAGAGATCCTCGATCGCCAAGGCGTCCCGTCCTGCCACGCCTGGAAGATCCCTGCTGGAGAAGTGCCACCGCACCTCTCCGCTACGCAGGCACTTCGCCGGTGGCAGGCCGGAGCGTGTGCCATGTGCAGCGCTCGCCCGACACGACTGCTCGTCGACCACTGCCACCGAAGCGGCCTCATCCGCGGACTGCTCTGCACCAGCTGCAACACGGCCGAGGGTCTACAGGATGCACCGTCCTTCGTCGCCTACCGGAGTCGGCCGCCAACCGTACTGCTCGGCATGGAAGAGCAATACGGCTCGGCCTGGGACGGCTTCGGACGGACGCCGGCAGATCAGGCTGTACGCAACGCTTCCCACGTTGACGCGGCCGAGGCTCTCTTCGGAGAGATCACCAGCCGCTTCCGCTCCGCCACCTGAGTCTGGAGATCCGCATGACCGTTCACGAAGACCTGGCCGAGGGCGTCTGGGAGGACATCCAGGAGAGCCCTGAGGCCGTAGCCGCGATGTTCCGACTGCGCAACCGGCACATCCGTGGAGAGATGGACGAGGGAGGTATGTACGGGACTGGATACGCCGACGCACTCGGCAGCTCGGCGAGGTTCTCTCCGAAGAAGTGGCCGCTTCCACAACACGCAGCCTTCATCAACATCCACGCCATGATCGACGCAGGTGACGTGACCTTCACGTGCATCAGCACGGGAGGAACCCCGGGACCCGACGCTGACCGGGTTGGCAACGCAGCGAAGCTGGCCATGACGCATGAACGCTTCAAGGCTGAGCTCGACATGGAACAGAACGGCGCCGACGCCGATGGAATGCTCAGTTGGCAGGGCCCCCTAGTTGTGAGCCGGCCGACCGGAGACTTCTTCTACCCGAGTTCGTGCCGCAACGTTGGACAGGCGCCACTCACCCGGCTGGGAGAAGTGCCTGAAGGATCGGCACCGCTAGAGGTCGGGGACTCCTGGCCTTCACGCACACTGATGCACCTGCACCAGTACGGCGCCGTGGCCCGCTGGCCCTATGGGGCGTTGCTTATCTGGCTTTTCATCAGGTTGAAGCACCGAGCCATCACGGATCTCTGATCAACCGTTTCCGGTCACACCTCTACCCCTGTGGCCGGTTCGGGTGCATCGTTGTTCTCGCAGCTCCCCATCCCGAGGGTGTGGATCTGCTCAGGCCCCGCCCCGTGTCGACCCCCGTCGCGGGCGGGGCCTGCCGCACCTCCCGGCTCCCCACGGGAGGCCAAGCGGCTGCCCGCGCAAGGGCGTTAGTTGTAGCATGGACGTACCGTCCCATCGGGGGATGGCGCAGCACCTAGTCCTGTCGGAGGACACCATGGCCTTGAGCCGTATCGCGCGTGAGCATGCCGCCGAAATCAGGAACCACGACTGGTCCGATGCCCCTTTCCGGGCCGATCGCGCTGGCCACGACCGTGCAGTTGATGGCAGGGGTGGGCGTGTGCTCACCGACCAGGAGACCGACACCATCCGCATGAACGTAATGTGGGTGACCGCCCAGGTGCTGGGGCACCAGGACCCCAACTTCAACGTGTACGAGTTTGCTGCGGCGTGCGGAGTCGAGATCACGACTCGGTCGGGGCGCTTGAACGGCGGCATTGAGGCCGGGGTCCGCCTCCACGAGGGTAGGTACATGCGCCCTGGAACTTGGGATGCGGGCGAGGGGGACTGGCTCGACGAGGTGGATGCCCGGGACCGCCGTTGAGTTAACGCCCTGACGCCCTTCTCCGGTTGCTCCGGGGGAGGGCGTTCGTGTGCCTGGCTACCGCATGCGGGTGACGGTGAGCGTCCCGTGCCTGCCGGAGCCGGCGAGTACCTCGACGGTCAGGTCGCTGTCGACCCGGGTGTACGTCTCCCCTTCGGCCCGCCGTTCCCCGAGCACTTCGGCCGCGGTGAGCGCGTCGGCGATCCTGCTGGCGAGTACGGGGTCGAGCCGCGCGGACAACCGGATCGGCCCGCCTTCGTCGCCGATGGCGAGTGCGAGCCGGTGGGGCCGGCGCCGGGGTCCGAGGTAGCCGACGACGAGCGCGTCTTCGGTGTCGGTGTGCCGGACCTTGAGCCATGCGCGCCGGCCGAGCGGGTACGGCGCCAGCGCCTTCTTGGCGACGATCCCTTCGATGCCCTGCTGCTGGAGGCCCTCGTACCAGGCGACGGCGACGTTCCGGTCGTCGGTGGCGGGTACGGCTTGGATGGGTGGCCCGAGGTCGCCGATGAGGTCGACGAGCAGCTGCCGCCGCTGGGTGTAGGGGAGCGCGGTGACTTGCCCCCGGTCGGGGTGCTCCAGGACGTCCCAGACGAGGTAGGAGGCGGGGTGTTGTGCGGCGAGCGCCCGTGCCCGGGTGAGGCTGGAGGCGGCCCGGGACTGGGCGGCCCCGAAGTCGATGCGCTCGTCTTTCCAGATCACCGCCTCGCCATCCAGTGTGGTCCCGGGCGGCAGCTGCATGCCTGCAATGGCAAGGTCCATCCAGTGGCTGGTGACGTCGCGCCCGGACCTGGCGTACAGGATGACCGTCTCGTCGGTGCGCCGGAGGATGGTCCGGTGCCCGTCCGCTTTGGGCTCGTACCACCAGCCGGGGCCGTCGGGGATGGTCGGTACGGCTTGGGCGAGGGCGGGTTTGACCGGGTACTCCACAGCCTGATCCTGCGCTGGGGCTGGGCGGGGCGCGCGCCGGGTTACTCCAGGATCCCGAGTTCGGTGTCGGGCCGGCAGTGGGTGCAGGGGGTGCCGCCTTGGTTGATGAGTTGGGCGGCTTGCTCGCGGGTGATGGCTTTCCAGCGTTTTCCGATCATGTGGCAGTTGCCGGTGTGGACGTCGGCGTAGGGGTTGTGGGTGCCGCGGTCGAGTTCGACGACCCAGTCGGGGGTGGCGGCGGCCTTGCGCTGCGCCTTGAGCTCCTGGGCTTTCTGTTCTTCCTCGGCCTGCTTGATCGCTTGGTCGATGCGTCCGAGCCACATGGCGTACCAGGTGTGGAGGGTTCGGAGGCGGTCCAGGTCGGGCGGCAGGTCGTACATGCGTTCGAGTCTAGCTGCGCCCGAAGGATGCTGCCCCTGGCGTATCTTTTCTAGTCCACCTTGATTGCCAATCAAGAACAGCTATCTTGAATGCATGCCCACTTACCGCATGACCCTGAAGGTCTACTCCGAGGCCGCCAGCCCGGCCGACGCAGCAGCCGAGTTCCTTGCCGCGACCGAGGACGCCGGCATCTCGTTCGACATCGTCGAGACCGTCAACACCGAGGATGCCCAGTGAGCGAGCGCCTCCTCCCCACCGGTACCTGCTGGTGCGGCTGCGGCACTGAGACGGGCCTCGGCAGTTTCTTCGCCCGAGGCCACGACAAGATCGCTGAAGCTGCGTATATGGCCGTCCACCACGGCGGATCCGTTGCCCAGCTTCTCCATGACACGGGGCACGCGCCCGGCGGTGAGAAGGGGACCGTCCGGGCTGCCGCCCTCAAGAGGGGCTGGGAACTCTGCCCCCGAGGCTGCGGGTACGCCGGGGCCCCGGCCAGCATCAACAGCCACGTCAACCGACACCACAAGGAGAGCTGACCATGTCGACCTACATGCCACCCGTTGGCGGGGAGAAGCGCGACTACTTCCCGCTGGAGGACGATTGCGTCAGCCCGGACGGCGAGGTGTACCCGGAGCACGACTACCCCCCGGTCGGGGAAGGTGACGAGTGCCGACGATGCGGGGCCGAAGCAGACGACACCGCCACCAAGGAGGGCTGACCATGGCCAAGGTGACCGCCCACGACGCCCTGGCCTACTCGCTCAAGCGGGAGCAGGCCCAGTTCTCTGAGGAGGCCAAGCGGCTGGCTGAGCAGGCCGCACGTATCGCCGCGAACCCCCCGGCCGCCGGGAGGAATACGGTCTCAGGCGACCTGACTCGCCTCATCCAGGAGGCCGCCTTCCTTCTGAAGCGGGCCGCCACCATCGAAGCCGGACTCGAAGCCGTCGGACTCATGGGCGCCGAAGCCGCCACTACTCAGACGAAGGAGCGTTGACCATGAGCGGCATCTACGACGACGGGGCCCAGTACGGGCCGCCGCCAGCGGCCCTCACGGAGGAGGAAGCCGACTCGCTGCGATGGCTATGGAAGATCACTTTCGGCTACGACGCGGCACACCCTCTCCACGTCTACGCCGACCAGCCCGGGTTCCACAGGTCCCACCGTGCCGCGTTCAAGAACCTCGCGCAACACGCATCCCGGGGCGTTGATACCCGCGAGTTGGCCGAGGCGCTCAACCTCAGCCCGGACGTCATCCGCGGCTGCCTTGACATCGCCAGCGCCCACCAGGCGAGCGTGAAAGCGACACAGGACAGGCTGGGCATCACGGGTCTGATCGCCCCTCTCCACACGAGCGAAAGCGCCCGCGCGTTCCTCTTCGCCGCCCGTGATTCGGGATGCACCACCGACTGGTGGGAAACTGTCGGGCTCTTCATCGACGCGGCCATCAGCGTCTCCGACCAGCCCGACTACGACAACTACGACGACCTGGCTAGTGAGGCGTGGATGGCCGTGGAGGGGCCGATCCGTGCGGCAGTCGCGACCATCGCCACCGAGATTGACATCGACGAGCTGAGCACGTGGTACGACGCCTGCGATCCGCGAGAGCTGCGGCGGATGCCGGACTTCGAGGCCCTGGAAACGCAGGAAGACATCCACGATGCGTTCATGGCTGTCGCCCTCAACATCGCTCAAGAGTTCATCGGCAATACGGCCGCCGCCACCAGCGTCCGACACCTGGTCGACGCCGAGGCCTATGACTTCATCGCAGCGCCACTCGTCCGCGCACACGAAGCCACCATCGAGCAGTGAGGACCGCAACCATGAGTGACACGAAGCCCCCGCTCCCGGCGCGTACCTTCGACCCCTGGCCCCGTATCCCGATCGACACGAGCCCGGACAGCGACTTCTACCGTCTTGACCGGATCGCCGGGAGTGCCGCCACCGGATGGGCCCTCGGACCCGACGGCGCCTACGCTCAGAACCGGCCCCTCGCTGACATCGTCGACAACGCGGTCCGTGAAGCCCTGCTCCACCTGCTGGAACTTGGCCTCATCGATATCGACAGCGAGCGAATGCACGCGGCGTCAGGTTGGCCGACGCGCCGACAGGCGCCCGCCACCGAGCAGTAGCCCGCACGATGCGACGCCCCGGCAGGGATAGTGCCGGGGCGTCGCCGTGTCAGCGTATCGCCCACCCAGCCCCCGCCTGCCCTGTCACACTGGTGGTGCCCCCGTCGCCTCCCCCGTCGACGGGGGCACCCCTAGGAGGCTGTGATGAGCGAACCGCTGGAAACACAGGGCGGCGTTGACGCCGAATCTCTGCGCATCATGTCTCTCACGTCGGAGGAGGCCTTTGCCGAGGTGATGACATCGAAGGAGCCTTCCTGCCCGCTGTGCGAGGAGAGCCACTTCCGGTGCATCGATCACGGAGCGACGTGGTGATCCGCCGCCTGCTGGCCGCTACCCTTCGCCGCCTCGGTATCCCGGTCCCCGCTCACGGCGGGACGCTTCCGCCATACCAGCCGCGCCCGGATGAGGTGCTGGTCTACCTGTCGCCGGGGGAGAACCGGCCGCCGCGCCGGGGCTGATCGAGCCCGGGTTGTCACCGCCCGCCGATACGCTTGTCACATCAACCCCCAGGGCTTCGGCCCGCGAACAAGGGGATTGCTTACCGCCCCCATCCCGGCTGCTCCCGGGACGGGGGCGGGGCTGCTTGAGGAGGCTCCGTGATCCGCGCACTCGACTGGTTCGCCCACCTGCTGTACGAACCCGCCCTGCTCGGCCGCCGTAGCGCCGCCGTCCCGGACTGGCGGGTGCCGCTCCACGGCGTGCACCTCATCCCGGAGTCCTGGCTGCTGCGGGTCTGCGACGCCTACGATCGCAGCCTCGAAGGCTGACTACTCGCCGTCCGGTTCGGGGTGCAGCACGGCCTTCTTCGCCGCCTGCTCCAGCGTGTACCGGTTGCCGTCCCCGACCTCCTCGGTCACCGCCCGCTGGAACGCTTCCGCAGCCTCACGCCACGGCGCCCAGCCCTCCTCCGTGTACGGCTGGGACAAGGCCACACACTCCGCCTCGACAGCAGCACGGCACAGCTGGATCAGATGTTCACTCGGATTCGCCACGGCCGGATCCTAGTAGGCCACCCCGGCGACGATTCGACCGCCATGCAGGTCAGGCCATCACTTCCGCAGCACCGCGAACGTGATCATGCCGCCTCGCTGGCTAGCCGCGCGACTTCTGGTAGATCGGCTGGGACCAGCAGTAGTTCCAGCGGGCCACCTCAAGCAGGGGGCGGCTCCGGCAGCCGTGCGACGAACGTCCCGATACCCGGCTCCATGTACGCCAAGCCGGCCGCCCGCAGCTCCTGAAGGACACGGCGTGCGGTCACCGGACTGACACCGGTCTCAGCCTGAAGGTCCAGCGCCGACGGCAGCCGCGCCCCAGGCGGGTAGACACCGCTGTCGATGCGCTCCTCCAGCAAGGCATACACCTGCCGCCACCTGGGAATATCCGGCTTCCAATCCATGAACGCGACGCTAAGCGCGCAAGGTCAACCAGGCGAGGCAGGCTAGATAGGTTGGCCTAGCCCGCCTATCGCACCTATCCCTCCCCGTCTATCGTGGGACTCACGAAGAACCCCCGCGACCGTGTCACCGGTCCGGGGGTGCGGACACCGCCTAGAGGAGCGACGTCATGGAACAGACTACCGACCCCACCCCTACACCGGCAGGCCTCACCTCTGGCTGGTGCCACTGGCACAAGGGCCCGTCCGGGACTGCACGCCTGGTGGAGGTCATCGAGCAGGGGTCCGGGCCTGGCGCCGGCTTGTACGCGTGCGCCCCGTGCCGGGAGCAGCGACACCTCACCCCGCTGGCATGACCGCCTCCGCGGCTTCGGTCCTGGCGCCCCCCTGTCGGATCGGTGAGCACGGCGAATGCCCGGGGCCCAGCGTGGTGCGCCTACCGGGGGCGCCGGCGTGGGAGACGCCGATTCTGGTCATCCGGTGCAGCTGTCCGTGCCACACGCCGCCTGCGTGAGGGTAAGGGTGGCCTTGCCCCTGGCCTGGGGTTATACGCGCGGTGATCCTGACGCATGGTCAGGGCATCAGTTTCCGTCGGGCACTAGTTTTTTGGTCAAAAGTGAGCAACGCTCAGTGGTGCTGACTGACCCCAGAGTCAGCAACCGGGGCATGATACCGGCTGCACAGCCTGATCAACCACCGATCCACGGGGAGGACGAGATCAGCAGTCTCCACCGGAGCGCCGCCCTCGTCGAGACGCGTCCGCACCAAACGAAACGCGACCATGTCCACCAGCAGCCCCAAGGCGTGAGCCTGCTCTGTGGTCAGCGGGGCCGTCCCCACCTCCACCACGTGACTGGCATGCGACCTGCGCTGGCCACGCCACCACGACGACACGATCATCGCCGAATGCCCTCCCGGGTCCAGGCACTCCACCGTCTCGTGATGCAGCATCACCCCAGGCCGAACCCCCAGCCGGGCGGCAATCTCCTCGGTCGCTGGCCGCGGCCGGGTGTCGGTCGTCTCGCTGCTGTAAGGCCACGGCAGGTCAGCGTTCGTGAGAGTGCGCACAGCAGGAGGATGGGCCACAGTGACGCGCCTGCGGGACTCTCCGTCGAGAACGCCACCCCTGCGGAGCAGGTCATAGGTGAGCCGGATCGTCTGCTCGTGAACGTGGTAGCTACCGGCCATCTCGCGGCGGGAAGGCAGCGGTTGGCCGACGTTCCACTCGCCGGCCCGGATGCGGCGGCGGATGTCAGCGGCGATGCGCCGGTGCGCCGCTTCTGGCATTCGGATCCCTGGCGTAACTGATCATCACGACTTGAGGTCCGAACTTATGGACAGCGCTCTGATCTGGATATATCCAGATGACCTTGAAGCTCAGGACTATGCCAGAAGCAGTTGATTCTCATGATCTCGGCCAGTGGGGTTCAGGTTCCCACTGGCCGTGGGGGAGCAGTCCGGTCAGCCGCAGTACCCCCTGTGGCGACTGGCGGGCGGTCTCCCGTACCCGTCGTTGCGCGTCGGGTATCCACCTGGACGAGTGACCTGTGAACCGTGCTCAGCGGTAGGGGATCTCGTTGCACAGACGCCGGGGCCGGACCGCTCCAGCCGCCTCCAAGGGCGCTGCGGTCCGGCCCCGGTCTGTGCCCGGCCCGGGGCGGTCAAGCTGCCTGTTGCGACTCCCCGGACAGTACGCGGAGCAGGTCGGCCGTGATGACGACATGGCGGGACCCGAAGGGAATGGTTCGCACGGGGGAGTCGCCTCGCTTGATGCGCTCGTGCAGGTGGCTCTTGCTGCAACCAAGGGCTTGGGCGGCTCGGCTGACGGCGACGGTAGCTGGCCACCCGCGGACGTCATCAAGGGTCGGCTGATCGGCCATGACCCACTCCTTTCTGGACTCAGATGATGCTTATAAGGAACATCTGATTCTACAATGCAGGGCATGGATGTGGTAGCACTCAACGTCAGCGATGAAAGGAGAAGTTGGTGCATACGCTGTCGCCTATGGCGGAGCAACGGCGCGGACGACGCGCTATCACCGTGGGGTCCACCGGCCAGGCAGTCGCGGCAAATATTGTCCGCCTGCGCGATCGTCGAGGCCTGACCACCCGACAGCTATCTCTTGAGCTGGCGAGCGCTGGGCGCGCAATTCCGGCTTCGGGTATCACGCGGATGGAAAAGGCGGAGCGGGTCGTAACCGCAGACGAACTCGTAGCCCTTGCCGTGGTATTCGGCGTCTCACCCTCTGCTCTGCTACTGCCGCTCTCCGACCAGCCGATGGACCCCATCCACGTAACCGGCGGAGGAGTTGTCCCGGCGGGAGAGGCGTGGGCATGGGCCGACGGAGAACGCCCCCTGCGCTTGTCGGAAGGGAGCGCACGGAGAGAGATGGCTGAGCACGAGCTGTTTGGGCGGCCACAGTGGCTGTACAAGCGCAGCGACCCAGCCTCATCGCAGCCAAAGGAGCAGGGCCATGGCTGAGCCGAAACGGCTTGTTCTGCGCGACGGCAAGGTGCGGTACCGGGTGGTCGTCGATGCGGGCCTGGACGAGAACGGCAAGCGCGTCCAGCTGACGATCACGCGGGACACCAAGACGGCGGTCAAGGAGGAGCGGGACAGGATCCTGCACCAGCGGGCCGCCGGGACATTCATCGCCCCCAACAAGATCACGCTGGGGGAGTGGCTGGAGCAGTGGCTGGAGTACAAGCGGCGCGACGTCGAGGAGACGACGATCCGCACCTACCGCCTGGCCCTGGTCCACGTCGTCGAACGCCTCGGCCACATCCGGCTCCAGGAGCTGACCGAGGACCACATTCAGGACTTCATCGACGAGATCGTTGCCACCGGCCGGCGCCGCGGTGGTGAGCCGGGTACACGCCTGGCGGTGTCCACGGTTGAGGGCATCCTGACGCGGCTGCGCGAGGCTCTGGGGCGGGCGGTGGTCCGCAAGCTGATCCCGAGCAGCCCGGCCCAGTACGTTCGGGTGGCGCTCGCCGACAAGAAGACCGACAAGCGTAACCGGGTCAAGGTCAAGCCCTGGACCGTGGCCGAGGTGCAGACCTTCGTCCGCGGCATGGAAGGCGACCGGCTGTACGCCCCGCTGCTGCTGTCCTTGATGGGGCTGCGGCCGGCGGAGGTCTGCGGCCAGCGCTGGGTTGATGTGGACCTGGTCGACGGCATCCTAGGCATCACCATGACGCGGACGATGGTCGGCAACAACAAGGTGCTGGAGAAGGACACGAAGACCGCGTCGGGGGAGAGGGCTCTGCCCCTGCCGCGCGGCCCGTGGGAAGCGCTGCGGGCGTTCCGCGATCGGCAGGCCGCTGAGCGGAAGTTCGCGGGCGAGGCGTACACCACTACGGGTTACGTCGTCGTCGACGAGCTGGGGATGCCGATCAACACGCGGCAGCTGCGGGAGTACGCCTACCGCCTGATGAGTGAGCTGGAGTTGCGCCGTGTCCGGCTGTACGACGCCCGGCACTCCGTCCTCAAGGCCTTGGCCCTGAGCGGTGTCCCTGACGTGATCCTCGCGGCGTGGGCCGGTCACACGAACGCGAGCTTCACCAAGGCCAAGTACGTGAGCATCGAAGCAGAGGACATGCGGGGTGCCGCACTGGCTCTCGACGCCTTCCACGGCGGTGACCGGAAGGCCCTCACGTGAGAAATTGTGAGAAATGATCACCGTTCAGAGGGGTGGCTAGCAACGCTGACCTGCAAAGTAGCCTATCCCCGTAGAACAGTGGACGGATTCTACTGTCGGTTTCCGCAGGCCAGCACCGCAGGCCTGTTCGTGGGTTGCTACGAAGGCCGGCCGCGAAGACAGAAAGCTCTACGTACGAAGAGGTGGAAGGCCGGTTACGAGGACGGGAGGCCGGCTACGACGACGTCGGGGCCGAGCCCTCCGGCGGCAGCCCGGTGCTTCCGGCGGGCGGTCCCGGCTGAGGAAGGTCCTGGGCCCGGCGCCATCCCGCCACCGGGCCCGGGGCCGCGGCGTCCGCGGGCGTGACCCAGAAGGCCGAGGCCGTCCCGGCGTCGAACTGGGCGCCGACCCGGCCGTCGCCGGAGGACCGTCCGGTGAGCCGTCGGCCGATCCAGGGCCCCAGGTGGCGGCGGGCGAAGCGGAGGTCGTCGACCCGCCGGTCGGCCCAGCGCGGCGGCGGGGAGGCGGGGACGGGCGCCCGCCAGTCGAGCTCGGGCAAAAGCCCCAGCGTCTGCCAGACGGCCTCCGCCACCCGCCGGTGCCCCTCGGCGGTGAGGTGCAGCCGGTCGGCGTCCCACAGGCGCGGGTCGCTGAGCGAGGGGGCGGAGTAGAGGTCCACCACCGAGGCGCCGTGCCGCCCGGCCAGATCGTCGACCAGCGCGAACAGCGCCTCCATCCGGGGGCGGAACCGCTCCAGCACCGGGCCGTTGCGCCCGGGGCTGCGCATCAGCACCAGCTTCTTGCAGGACGGGGCCAGCCGCTCCACGGCCTCTTCGAGCCGTCCCCTGACCATGCCCATGTCGCACTTGGGGCGCAGCGTGTCGTTGAGCCCGCCGACGAGGGTGACCACATCGGCCTGCATCGCGGCCGCCGCGTCCACCTGCTCGTCGACGATCTGGCCGATGAGCTTTCCGCGCACGGCGAGGTTGGCGTACCGGAACCCGGGGGACCGGGCCGCGAGCCGGGAGGCCAGGACGTCGGCCCAGCCCCGGTAGGTGCCGTCGGGGAGCAGATCCGACATGCCCTCGGTGAACGAGTCGCCGACCGCGACGAAGCTGGTGTAGGAGGCATTCAATTCCATGGCCCACCGATTCTACCGTGACGGCTCCCGTACCGTCCGGCCGGTACGGGAGCCGTCGGGGCAGGTGCTCAGCGGGACTGCGTCCTGCCGACGAGTTCGCGCAGGACGTCCTCCATCGTGACCATGCCGACCAGCCGGTCCTCCTCGTCGAGGACGGCGGCGAGATGGGTCCGGCTGCGCCGCAGCGCGGTCAGCACGTCGTCCAGCGGGGTCTCCCCGCGGACCCGGGCGATCGGCCGCAGAGCCGTCAGAGGGAAGGGCGCGTCCCGGGGCGTGGCGTCCAGGGCGTCCTTCACATGGAGATAGCCCAGGATGCGGCCCGCCTCGCCGTCCATCACCGGGAAGCGGGAGAACCCGGACTCGTGCGAGAGCCGCTCCAGCTCCTCGGGGGTGGTGCCGGCCAGGGTGTACAGCACCCGGTCCATCGGCATGACCACATCCCGTACGGGCCGGCGGCCCAGCTCCAGGGCGTGGTGCAGCCGCTCCGCCGAACGGTCGTCGACCAGCCCCGCGTCCCCGGCGTCCTTCACCAGCCGGGCCAGTTGGTCGTCCGAGAACGTCGCGGAGACCTCGTCCCGCGTCTCCACCCGCAACAGCTTGAGCAGGGTGTTGGCGAAGGCGTTGATCGTGAAGATCACCGGACGCAGCGCACGGGCCACCGCGACCAGCGGCGGGCCCAGGAGCAGTGCGCTGCGGGCCGGTTCGGCCAGCGCGATGTTCTTCGGCACCATCTCGCCCAGCAGCATGTGCAGATAGGTCGCCACGCTCAGCGCGATCACGAACGAGATCGGGTGCACCAGGGGATGCGGCACCCCCACCGCGTCGAAGACCGGCTCCAGCAGATGGGCGATGGCCGGCTCGGCCACGATGCCCAGCACCAGGGTGCACAGCGTGATGCCGAGCTGGGCGGCGGCCAGCAGCGCCGAGACGTGCTCCAGCCCCCAGATGACGCTGCGCGCCCGCCGGTCGCCCGCCTCGGCCGCCGGCTCGATCTGGCTGCGGCGTACGGAGATCAGGGCGAACTCGGCGCCCACGAAGAAGGCGTTGACCACCAGGGTCAGCAGACCGATGAAGAGCTGAAGGACGATCACCGGCCCTCCTCCGCCTGCTCCTGGCCGCCGGGCGGCGGCGCGTGCAGCAGCGCCCGCGCCGCCCGGTGGCCCGTGGCGTCCACCACGTCGATCCGCCACCCCGCCAGCTCGACGCTGTCGTCCACCGTCGGGATCCGCCCGAGCTCCGCGGCGATCAGCCCGGCCAGCGTCTCGTAGGGCCCCTCGGGCACCCGCAGCCCGATCCGGCCCAGCTGGTCGGTACGGGCCGCGCCGTCGGCCGACCACAGGGCACGGCCGTCGGCGTCCTCACCCGCGGCGGCCAGGTCGGGCGTCTCGTGCGGGTCGTGCTCGTCGCGGACCTCGCCGACGACCTCCTCCACGATGTCCTCCAAGGTCACGACGCCCGCCGTACCGCCGTACTCGTCGATCACCACCGCCATGGCGAGCCTGCCGGAGAGCTGGTCCAGCAGCCGGTCCACGGTGAGCGTCTCCGGTACGAGCACAGGTTCACGCAGCATCTCCGAGACGCGTTTGCGGGGGCGCTCGTCGGCCGGGACCGCCAGCACGTCCTTGATGTGGGCCACGCCGACCACGGTGTCGAGACTGCCCCGGTAGACGGGGAAGCGGGAGAGACCGGTGGCCCGGGTGGCGTTGGCCACGTCCTCGGCCGTCGCCCGCACCTCCAGCGCGGTCACCTGGACCCGGGGGGTCATCACGTTCTCCGCGGTCAGCTGCGCCAGGTTCAGGGTGCGTACGAAGAGTTCGGCGGTGTCCTCCTCCAGCGCGCCCTCCTTCGCGGAGTGCCGGGCCAGCGCGACCAGCTCCTGCGGGCTGCGGGCGGAGGCCAGCTCCTCGGTCGGCTCCAGGCCGAAGCGGCGCACGATCCGGTTGGCCGTGTTGTTGAGGTGGCTGATGAAGGGGCGGAACACGGCGGTGAACACCCGCTGCGGGGTGGCGACCGCCTTGGCCACGGACAGCGGCGAGGAGATCGCCCAGTTCTTCGGCACCAGCTCGCCGACCACCATCAGGACCACCGTGGACAGGGCCGTACCGATGACGAGGGCCAGCGTGGACGCCGCGGCGGGAGGCAGCCCGGCCGCCTCCACCGGGTGGCGGATGAGCTTGGCGATCGACGGCTCGGAGAGCATGCCGATCACCAGGTTGGTGACGGTGATACCGAGCTGCGCGCCCGAGAGCTGGAAGGTCAGGCTGCGTACGGCCTTCAGGGCGCTCGCGGCCCCCCGGTCACCCCGCTCGACGGCCCGCTCCAGCTCCCCGCGCTCCACCGTGGTCAGGGAGAACTCCGCCGCGACGAAGGCGCCGCACGCGACACAGAGCAGAAGGGCGACGAGCAGCAGGAGCACTTCGGTCATCGGTTCACCTCCGTCCCATGATCGGGCAGGGGCGGGAGGAGCGCGCGGCGTCGGCTGTCGGGAGGCTCGCCCATGGGTGCGGGCTCACACCTTTCGGCGGATGCGGCGGGGGCGTCGGGCAGGGGTGTCATCGTAGAGCGTCTGCCCAGCCGCCCCGCCCCGTACCGCCCCAGCTGCTCCCGCCCGTACCGCGTCAGGCCGTGAGGTGCTTCACCCAGCGGCTCCACTGCGGCTCGGGCCCGTACCCCGCCGCGCGCCAGGCGTGCTGGGCCAGGCCGTTGCGGTCCAGCACCATCGCGTCGGCCCGGCGTCCACCGAGCGCGGCGAACCGTTCCTCCGCCGCCGTGAGCAGAGCGCCGCCCACGCCCTTGCGGCGCTGCTCCGGATGGACCGCGAGCCGGTACAGGTGGCAGCGCCAGCCGTCGAAGCCCGCGATCACGGTGCCCACCAGCGTCCCGTCCCGCTCCGCGAGGATCAAGGCGTCCGGGTCCCGTTCCACCAGGCGGGCGACCCCGTCGCCGTCGTCGCTGATGCTGGTGCCCTCCGCCGCCACTTTCCAGAACGCGAGCACCCGGTCCAGATCGGCCGCGGTCGCGGACCGTGTCGAGAGATCGTTCATGGCGGCCATCCCACCATCCGCCCCCTGGGGAAGTCGATCGCTTTCCCGGCGGCCGGGCCCGGCACCCGCGCCCTCCCCTTGCCGGTGCTAGCGCGACCGCGCTAGCGTGGGAGGGTGCCCAAGACTCAGCTGAACGTTCGAGTGGACGAGGCCACCGCCGAGGCCGCGCGACAGCGCGCGCTCCAGAGGGGGATGAGCGTGAACCGCTATATAGAGGAGCTCGTCAAACAGGACGCCGGCGAGGTGGGACACACCTTCGTCGAGGCCGCCGCCGACTTCATGAAGCAGTACGAGTCGGTCTTCGCCGAAGAGTTCGGCCCGGAGCGCGAAGGCACCCGTTGAACCTGCGGATCGACCTCTCCTGGCTGCTCATGGTCGCCGAGCACAAGACCCCCGGTGACCCCCAGGTCGTCGACTGGGGCGCGCTCGTCGCCGCGGTCGCCCGGCACGAGGCGGAGATCTTCGGCAGCGCGGTCTACAGCGACCCGCACACGCGTGCGGCGTCCCTGCTGCAACTGCTACTGCATGTGCCCGCCCTGGAACACTCCAACGCGATGTTCGCCTCGGCCGTCGCGTACGGCTACCTCGTCGCCTCCGGGCTGAAGGTCATCACCTCGCCCGAACAGGTGCGCGATCTTGCCCTCCTGGTCAAGCAGGGCAAGGCCGACGTGCGGGCCATCGCGGACGAGCTGCGCCAGTGGAGCGTGTGAGGCGAGGGCCCCTCGGACCGAGGTGAACGGCGCGCGGGCCACGCCCCGCACACAGGGGGCCGGGAGGGAGAGGGCGTACGGCTTCCTCCCCTCACCGCTCCCTCCCCTCACCGCTTCTCCTCCGTACGGACCGGTGGTGGCGTCTCCGTACGGCCCCAGGCCGGGTCCCCGGCGTCACAGGACCGGCACGACCCAGCTCCCCCCGAGCCGCGGGGCCAGCCAACTGCCCGCCCTCGCCGCGAAGTCGGCGCCCGGCAGGGCGCCCGCTCCGGCCGGTACGGCTCCGAGCAGCGGGGCCCCGGCCGCCACCGGCAGGTCCTCGATGTTGCACCGCGAGGCCAGGTCCGGCCGCTCGGGCATGCTGCCCACCACGACACCGAGGCACTCCAGCCCCCGCGCCCCCAGCGCCTGCGCCGTCAGCGCGGTGGCGTTCAGCGTGCCCAGCCCCGCGGGCGCCACCACCAGCACCGGTGCGGACAGCAGCCGCGCGGCGTCCGCGAGCGTGGCGCCCTGGTCGTCGAAGCGGACGAGCAGCCCGCCCGCCCCCTCCACCAGCACCAGATCGTGCTCGGTGGCCAGCTTCTGAGCCGCCTCGGCCACCTCGTGCGGCCGCACCGGGGCGAGCCCCGCCCGCCGGGCCGCCGTGGCCGGGGCCAACGGCTCGGGGAACCGGGCCAGTTCGACGGCGGTCACATGGTCGCCCGCCAGCCGCGCCACCTCGGCCGCGTCCCCCGGCTCCCCGGGCGCGAGGCCCGTCTGCGCGGGCTTGAGCACCGCGACCCGGCGGCCCCGCGCGGCCGCCGGGTTCTTCGAGGATGCGCTTGCCGCCCACCAGCAGCTTGGCGCCATCG
>NZ_JBEYKR010000053.1:0-43322 GCF_040703535.1 Streptomyces sp. NPDC007346 | reverse complement strand
GATCCGCCTGGCCCCCGGCGGCGGGGGCGGGAGCATCCTGGCCGTCGTCGAGCCCGCGGTCGTCCGGGCGGCCGTCGTGCACGGCCTGTCGCTGCCGCTCGAGGCGTTCTGGCGACTCGACGTCGCGCCCCTGGTCCTCACGGAGCTGAGTGGCCGCTCTGGCCGGTGGAACGTCCGGCTGGGCCGCCCGCTCGCCGCCCCTCAGGAGCCCGGGGAGCCGCCCGCTCAGGGCTCCTGAACCCCGCCCGCCTCCGGCCGGTCCGGCCGTAGCAGCACCGCCGTGGCGACGATGCCGTCCTCGATCCGCCACCGCCCGTCCAGGACCGGCGGCAGGGCCGGATCGGTGCGCAGCAGCCGGGCGGTGAAGGTGCCTTGCGCCGCCCGGCCCCCCTCCCGGTCGTCGTCCCGGTGGAAGGCCACATCCGCCTCCTCGAAGTCCAGCTCGGTCAGGGTGAGCGGGTACCAGACCTTGAAGACGCTCTCCTTGGCGCTGAACAGCACCCGGTCCCAGTGGATCCCCCCGGCCTCCCCGGCTCGCGGCCCGGTGAACCGTTCACGCTCCGATGGGCTCACCACCAACTCCCCCACGCCTTCGGGCAGCGGGGCGTGCGGCTCGGCGTCGACGCCGAGCGACAGCACGTCCGCCGAGCGCGCCAGCGCCGCCGCCCGGTACCCCTCGCAGTGCGTGAGGCTGCCGACGATCCCCTCGGGCCACAGGGGCATCCCGCGCTTCCCGTGGAGTACGGCGACGGGTTCCAGGCCGAGTCGGCGCATGGCCCGCCGGGCACAGGCCCGCGCGGTCGCGAAGTCGTTCCTGCGCTTGGGGACGCTCCTGGCGACCAGTTCCGCCTCCTCGGGGAAGAGCGTCCCGTCCGGCACGCTCTCCTGGCGCGTCGCGGCGCAGGAGACGTACGCGGGCAGCAGCCGCTCGATCACGAGGAGCCCCCCGGGGCGGCGGTGCCGGTACGGGCCGGGGGCTCGGACTCCGGTTCGTAGGGGAGGATCTGGCGCAGCAGGCCGCGCGGGTGGCCCCTCTCGCGCCACTCCCTCGGATAGCCGATGGAGACCTCCTCGAAGCGCACGCCGTCGTACCAGGTCGTACGGGGGATGTGGAGGTGTCCGTAGACGACGGCCGCGACGTTGAAGCGGCGGTGCCAGTCGGCGGTCAGTTCGGTGCCGCACCACTGGGCGAACTCCGGGTACCACAGCACCGACGTGGGTTCGCGCACCAGTGGCCAGTGCCCGGCGAGGACCAGCGGGATGTGGGGGTCGTGCGCGGCGAGCCTGCGCTCCGTCTCCGCGACCCTGGCCCGGCACCAGTCGTCGCGGGTCGCGTAGGGGTCGGGGTCGAGCAGGAACTCGTCGTTGCAGACGATGCCGGACTTGTGCGCGACGGCCAGCGACTCCTCCTTGGTGTGCGTGCCGGGGGCGCGGAAGGTGTAGTCGTACAGCAGGAAGAGCGGCGCGATCGCCACCGGCCCCTCGGGGCCGGGCCACAGCGGGAAGGGGTCCTCGGGGGTGATCACTCCCAGCTCGCGGCAGAGCTCGACGAGGTGTTCGTACCGGGCCTGGCCGCGCAGGTGGACCGGGTCCTTGTCCATGCTCCACAGCTCGTGGTTGCCGGGCGTCCAGATCACCTGGGCGAAGCGGTCCGCGAGGAGGCCCAGCGCCCACCGGATGTCGTCGGGGCGCTCCGCCACGTCGCCCGCGACGATGAGCCAGTCCGCGTCGGTGGTGGGGTGGAGGGACTCCACGATGGGCCGGTTGTCGGTGACCGCCGCGTGGAGGTCGCTCACGGCCAGCAGGCGTCCGGTCCCCTGCTGGGCGGGGGGCCCGCCGGGGGACGGAACTGCTGAGGGGGCGCTGGGCGGTGCGGGATCGCTCGGTGCGGTCATGTGCGCTGGTTCCCCGTTCTGTCGGCCGTCGTCCGGCTCCGTCCGCGCGGGAGTGGAGCCGCTGGGAACGTAGCCTCTCATGAGCCTCCGACACCCGCCCCCGGGTTGGCCCGGAAGGCTGGGAGCCGGGCTGAGGGAGGGTCAGCCGCGGTCCCGTGCGCGGTGTTTGTTCAGTTCCTCCACCGCTCCCGGTGCGTCGCCGACGGTCGTGTAGTCGACGGCGACGAAGTTCACCGGGCTGCCGCGCTCGGCCTCGCAGCTCCGGGCCCGCTCCAGCAGCCAGTCACGGGAGTTGATCCGGCCCGCGTCCAGCCTGCTGCCGCCGCCGTTCGTGACGAAGTGGTTGAGCAGGAAGAGGCGCTTGCCGGTGCCGCCGCGGTTCGGTTCGCAGCTCATCTCGTCGGGGCTGCGGAAGGCGAACGGGGTCTCCATGCCGTACCGGTAGAAGTTGCGGTACCAGGGCTCCGGGCCGTCCGCCTTCTCGGCGAACACCACCAGCCGACGGCCGCTGTCGATCATCTCCTCCAGCGTGGGCCACGGCTCGTCGGGGTCCTCGGAGGGGGTGTGGAGCAGGTCGTCGAGGCCCGCCCGGTGGAACGCCTGCGCGGTCTCCTCGGCGCCGATGTCGTCCTGGACGATCAGCGTCACGATCTCGGTGGGGTTGGCGCGCAGCCAGGCGCCGATGTCCTCCAGGGCCGGGCCCAGTTCGATCGCGCCGGCCCGGCAGACGCTGTGGCAGAGCCAGAGGCCCTCGCGCGGCGGGTTGGCCTTGTCGATGGCGGCGGAGATCAGCCGGCGCTGCTCGGGGGTGAACTCGGGGTCGTCGAGCCGGGCGGCGATGTCCTGCGGGCTCTCCCAGTGGTACGTGTCCAGCATGAGGGCCCGGACACCGGTGTCGAGCTGGGTGGTGATGTCGGGGTCCTGGAGAGGGCCGATGAACCGGTCGGCGGTGGTGGACATGGCGTTGTGGGCCGTGAGGTGGGCGACCTCGTCGTACCGCAGCTCGCAGAGTTCGGTGCTGCCCTGGCAGCGGCGGGGCGCCGACGGGCCGAGTACGGGCGGGACGAGCAGGGCGCCCGCCAGCGCGGCACAGGTCACGCCCGCGGCCACTCCCCGTACGGCGGTGGGTGCGGGAAGGGTGCGCGGGCGCACCAGGAACGCCCAGCCGATGGCGGTGAGGAGGACGCCGCCGACGAGGGCCGTGAGGGCGGCGGTCAGGCCGGTGGCCACCGCCTGGTCCACGGCGTTGCGCTGGAGGTCCTCGACCAGGGCGGTGACGCTCGGCGGCCAGGAGGGCCGGGTGGCGAGGAAGCGGCCCCCGGTGGCCTGCCGGGCCGACAGGACGGCCGCCGCCGCGAGGACCCCGCCGCAGGCGACCGCCTGTCCCAGCCCCATCAGCCGTCGGGTGGGGGCGCTGGGGCCGGTGGCCCAGAGCATCGCGAGGGAGGCCAGGGCCAGGACGGTGGCCAGGATCTGGAGCTGGGTCAGCCGCCGCACCCGCTCGCGGGCCTGCTCCAGGGCGTCGAGATCGTTGCCCGCCGCTGCCAGGGTCGCGGTGAGGTCCCACGTACCTCCCTGGAGCGTGGTGCGCAGATCGGCGGCGGCGGTCCGGGAGCCGTCGGCGAGTGCGGCGGCCGCGGTCGTCGCCAGCGCCGTCGACACGTCGCCCCGTCCCAGGGCCACCTCCACATCGGGGCGCAGCTCCGTCCGTTCCCGCTCGGGCACCAGCCTCAGCAGGGCGTCGGTGGCGCGGGCCGCCTGTTCGTCGGTGAGGGGCAGGGCGGGCAGGGCGGGTGCGCGGCCTTCCCTGAGGGCTTCGAGCGCGGTGGTGAGCTCGTCGGTGAAACGGGCGAAGTCCGGTTCCTCCTGGTTCTGGAGGTTGGCGACCAGGTCGCCGAAGTAGATGCGGGCGAGGTCGGCCAGGTTCTGCAGCACCGGGTCGATGTCCACGGTCAGCCGCAGTTCGTCGGTGTCGCCGCGCAGGTAGCCGGTGAGCGCGTGGATCTGCTGGTCGGTGAGTGAACGCACCGTCGTCGGCGGCAGGACGACCCTGATGTTGGAGGTCACGAGCGCCTCGGGCACGGGCAGGTGGGCGAGGAGGTCGCGGGTGACGGGGGCGATGGCCGGGTCGACGAGCACCTCGCTGTAGAGACGGTCGTACGCCGACTCCTCGTCCAGGACGGACTGGTAGAAGCCCGGCGACAGCACGGTGGCGCGGACGGTCGAGGTCAGCGCCACCGTCATCACGCTGAGCGCGGCCAGCACGAACGCCACGACGCGCACCGCCCGGCGGGTGCGGCCCGGGGCCAGGGGGCCGGGCTCCGAGGGGAAGGGGTGCTCCATCGGTGCTGCGCTCACTCACTCAGCCTATGCGGATTATCAGCTTTTATGCATGAATGATGAGATTCGAGCATTGAGGAGCTCCGCGGTGCACTCCGTCCACCTGGCCGTGCTGATGACGAGTCACAACCGTCGCGCGAGAACCCTGTCGGCGCTGAGCGCCCTGGAGTCCCAGCGCGGGCTTCCGGCCCACGCCACGCTGGGCGTGCATCTGGTGGACGCGGGCAGCACCGACGGTACTCCGGAAGCCGTCCGCCTGCTCCATCCGTCCGTGGAGGTCATGTCGGTGGGCGCGGACGTCCCCCGTAACCAGGCGATGCGCATCGCCAGCCGCAACAGCCGCAGCGGCGGGGGCGGCGGAGGCTCGCACAGCGGCAGACCGGGCGGCCCGAGCCACCGGTGGACGCACCAGCTGTGGCTCGACGACGGGGTGGAGCTGTTCCCGCGGGCCCTCGCCGGACTCCTGGGCGCGGCGGACGCGGTCGGGACCGCGGCGGTCGTCGTCGGTGCGGTCCGGGGCGCGGACGGGGCCACGGTCTACTCGGGGCGGCGCGGCCGGAACCTCGCGCTGGTGGAGCCCGGCGGGGAGCGCCCCGAGCCGTGCGACACGTACGACGGCCGGGTGGTGCTGCTCTCCCGGGCCGCGCACGACCTGGTCGGGGACCTCGACAAGGTCTTCCGCCACCGGATGGGCGACTACGACCACGGGTTCCGCGCCCGGCGGGCCGGGGTCCCCGCCTTCGTCGCCCCCTCACCGGTCGGTGTGTGCGCTCAGGGCCCCGGTCTCCCCGGCTCCGGCGAACCGGGAATCGGGGTGCGGGAGGCGCTGCGCCGGGTGACCTCCGTACGGGAGCTGCCGCCGCGCCAGTGGTGGGTGTACTGCCTGCGCCACACCTGGCCGTGGGCGCCGTTCCTGATGGTGTCTCCGTACGCGCGGACGGCGGCCCGCGCCACGCTCGGGCGGTGGCGGGGGTGATGCCGCCGCCACCGGCCGGTGACCGCCCGGACCGGCCCGTCAGCTCCGGTCGGCGGTGAGGCCGACGGCGGGGCGGCCGGTGGGCGGCGGGGGGACGGTGGGGCGGCCGGCGGCGGTCCTGGCCGACTCGGCGGCCGACGGCGCGGTGCTCGCGGATGCGGTGCGGGCCGGTGCGGTGCTCATCGGTGCGGGCGACATGGGCGGAACGGCGGCGCCGGTGGCCGGGCGGCGAGCGGCGGGCCTGGGCCGGGCGACGTACGCCGGGATCCTCAGCAGCGCGAGGACGGCCGGCGCGCTGCCCACAGGTGGTACGAGGGCGAGTGCGGGGTGCAGCAGCCCGACGTACACCAGCGTGCCGGTCGCCACCGCCGCGCCCGCCCACAGGCCGAGGACGACGGCCGTCCCGGGCACGGTGACGCGGATCCGGCGCAGCCGGTGCGCGATGTGGTCGCCGCCGTCCTGGAGCAGGGGGCGGCGGGCGCGCCGGCGGGAGGCCAGCACGAGGGCGGTGTCGGCGAGGACGACGGTGGCCAGCACGGGCAGGGCGGCCCAGGCGGCGCGTTCCGGCGGTGCCGCCGCGTGGATCAGCGCGCCGGAGGACGCGAGGAGGAAGCCGGTGAAGAGGGAGGCGGACGCGCCGGGGCGGATGCGCGCGGGGTGCCAGTTGTGGAGCAGGAAGCCGATGAGCCCCGCGAGCAGGGCGGCGGGCAGCAGCGCGAGCCCCGGCCGGCCGTCGACGGCGGCGCAGACGAGCAGCCCGGCCGCCGTGACGGCGCCGACGGCCGCCAGGACCCCGTCGGAGGTGTCGAGCAGGGCGAAGGCGTGGGTGAGGGCGACGATCCAGACCACGGCCAGGGTTCCCGCCACCGGCGACAGACCGGCGAGGCACACCGCGAGCGTGGCGGCGCCCGTCTGGACGGCGAGCCGCAGGGGGAGGCCGAGTGGACGCACATCGTGGACGAGCCCCAGGGCGGCGACGATCCCGGCTCCGGCCAGCAGTCCGGTGACGGTCCGTCCCCCGTCGCCCGCGGCGCCGAGCGCCGAACCGGCGGCGGCAGCCGTACCGACGCCGAGGACGACCGTGGCGCCACCCAGTCTGCGCACCACCCCGGCACGGGCCGGGTGCCCGCCCGGCTCGCGGTCGGCCCCGCGACGGAGCGCCGTACGGCGGACGCCCTTGGCGAGTACGACCGTGATGAACAGCGCGGCCACACCGGAGGCGATGATCCCAAGCACGTTCACCTGCCCTGCCTTTCCTCGTTCGTGAACAGCGGCGCGCGGGGCGCCGGGCGACCGGTGGAACACGGCGGCCCGGCGCTCGTCCGGTTGCGGTGTCGGGGTGTCATGGGACGCCAGTCGAGTGGCGGTTCTCCCCAACCTACGGGGCCAATGTCCCTATTCACCCTGAATAACACGAAAAAGGAGGTGATTCCCTGATCTCCTGGCCAGGACGGCGGCGGGCGAAACCCCCGTCCGGGCGCCTCGGGCATGAGAGACGTCCGGCATGCAGGACATCGGGCGTGACAGGCATCCGGCGTGACGGGCCCTCAGGCGTGCGGGGCCTCCCGGGTGTCCCGGCCGTCCACGAACGTCGCCACGATCTCGATGTCACCGATCCGCGCGGTGTCGACCCGGTGCGGGTCGTCGCCGAGGACCACCAAGTCGGCGCGCTTGCCCGGGGAGAGGGTGCCCGCCGTCTCCTCCCAGCGGCAGGCGTGGGCGCCGGCGACCGTGTACGCCCGTACGGCCGCCCCGACGTCGATCGCCTCGTCCCCGCCGATGATCCGGCCCGACGCGGAGGCCCGTTCGACCATGAACTGGATCGCCCGCAGCGGGGAGCCGTCGGCGACGGGCCGGTCGGAGGAGCCGACGAGGGTGACGCCGTGGTCCAGGAACCCCCGGCCGCGGTACATCCAGCCGGCCCGCCGCTCCCCCATCACCGTCGCGTAGTCGTCACCGAAGTGGCGCAGGAAGGCGGGCTGGACCACCGCGCTCACACCGAGCTCGGCGAAGCGGGGCAGCTGGTCGGGGCGGATGAGACCGGCGTGCTCGATGCGGTGGCGCGCGTCCGGCCGGGGCTTCAGCTTCTGGGCCTGCTCCAGGGCGTCCAGGGCGAGGTCGGCGGCGCGGTCGCCGATCGCGTGGACGGCGAGCTGCCAGCCGGCGAGGTGGCCGTCGACGATGAGGCGGGTGAGCCGGCCGGGGTCGTCCTGGAGCCGGCCCGTGTCGTCGGTCCCTTCGTACGGGGAGGTGAGCGCGGCCGTGCGGGCCATCATGCCGCCGTCGGTGTAGATCTTCAGGGCGCCCAGGGAGAGCCAGTCGTCGCCGAACCCGGTGCGCAGCCCGAGGTCGAGGGCCTGGGTGAAGCCGTCGTCGGGGTGGGCGGCCCGGGTACGCAGGGTGTCGCCGGACGCCATGAGCTGAACGCGCACGGGCAGCCGCCCCTGGTCGCGGAGGAGTTGGTAGGCGCCGAGTTCGACGGGGCTGTGGCCCAGCAGCCCGCCGCCGACGCCGGCCTCGGCGCAGGCGGTGATCCCCTCGGCGAGGCAGGCGCGGGCGGCATGCTCGATGGCGTCGGCGAGCTCCTCCTGGGAGTACGGCAGACGCAGCCGGCGGGCCGCGGTCATGGCGCTCTCGGCCAGGAAGCCCTCCTCGTGCTCCACATCGGCCGGCAGCAGCTCCAGGACGGCGGTGTTGACGACGCAGGCGTGTCCGGAGTCGTGCATCAGGAAGACCTTGCGGCCGTGGCTGACCCGGTCCAGTTCGGCGGCGGTCAGATGGCGGCCCAGCGCCCGCTGGTCGTACCCGGCGATATCCAGCCAGGCACCGAGGGGTGCCGGGCGCCGGGCGGCCTCGTCCACCGCGGCGAGGATGTCCCCGGCCCGCTCGCACGGGGCGACGCTCGGCGTACGGGCCTTCAACCCGGCCCAGGCGAGGTGGACATGGCTGTCGATGAAGCCGGGCAGCACGGTGGCGCCCCCGAGGTCGACCACCTCGCGGGCCGGCAGGGAGGTCACCGCCTCGTCCAGGCCGACGATCCGGCCCCGCCAGATGCCCAGGTCACGGGCGACGGGGTGGTGCGGGTCCATCGTGAGGATGCGGGCGTTCGTCAGCCTCGTACAGAGCATGGGAGATCCCTCCCCGTCGCGGTCGGACCCACGGCGCACGGCCGGAGAGCGGGCCGGGCCAAGCTAGCCCGCCCGCCCCCGCCTGTCGACGGCATGGCGCGATTCCGGCCGATCCGATCCGTCAACCTCGCTGTGAATCATGGGACGTTGTGCTCTTAGGTAAGCCTTGCTTTACTAAGCGCCGGTCCATCGTTCTTCCAAGGAGGCACCTCCATGCGGGTCGTCATGTTCGGTTACCAGACCTGGGGGCACCGCACCCTGCAAGCGCTGCTGGACTCCGAGCACGACGTGGTGACGGTCGTGACGCACCCGCGAAGCGAGCACGCCTACGAGAAGATCTGGAGCGACTCGGTGGCCGACCTGGCGGAGAAGCACGGGATCCCCGTGATCATCCGCAACCGGCCGGACGACGCGCTCCTGGACCGCCTCAAGGAGGTGGCCCCGGACATCATCGTGGCCAACAACTGGCGGACATGGATCCCGCCGGAGATCTACGACCTGCCGGTCCACGGCACACTGAACATCCACGACTCCCTGCTGCCCGCCTACGCGGGCTTCTCGCCGCTGATCTGGGCGCTCATCAACGGCGAACCGGAGGTCGGCGTCACCGCCCACCTGATGGACGAGGAGCTGGACGCGGGCGACATCGTCGTCCAGCGGTCGGTCACCGTCGGACCGGCGGACACGGCCACCGACCTCTTCCACCGGACGGTCGACCTCATCGCCCCGGTCACCACCGAGGCGCTGGACCTGATCGCCTCGGGGCAGACCGAGTTCACCCCGCAGGACCGGTCCCGGGCCAGCTTCTTCCACAAGCGGGCCGAGGAGGACATCCGTATCGACTGGAGCTGGCCGGCCGAGGACCTGGAGCGTCTGGTCCGCGCCCAGTCCGCTCCGTACCCGAGCGCCTTCACCTTCCACAAGGGACAGCGGCTCGAAGTCGTCTCCGCCGTCGTGTCCGACGGCCGCTACGGCGGAACCCCGGGCCGGATCTTCTACCGCGAGGGCGACGGCGTCGTGATCGTCGCCGGAGCCGACGCCCGGACCGGCCGCAACCACGGTCTGGCCATCACTCGCGTACGGACCGAGGACGGCCGCGAACTTCCCGCGACCGAGCACTTCACCTCGATGGGCGGCTATCTCACCGGCCGCCCCTGACGATCGGGACCCTCACCCATGCGTACCGCACGTGCCCGGCACTACCTCATGTGCCGGCCCACCCACTTCGACGTGGTCTACTCCATCAACCCGTGGATGGACCCGAAGAAGCCCGTCGACACTCCGCTGGCCATCGCCCAGTGGGAGCGACTGCGCGAGGTCTACCTGAGCCTCGGGCACACCGTCGACACCATCGAGCCCGTCCGTGGTCTGCCCGACATGGTCTTCGCCGCCAACGGCGCCACGGTCGTCGACGGGCGCGCCCTCGTGGCGCGCTTCCGCGACGCCGAGCGCATCGCCGAGGGCCCGGCCTACCACGACTGGCTACGCGACAACGGCTTCCCGGACCTGCGTACCGCGAGTGTCGTCAACGAAGGGGAGGGCGACTACCTGCTCGTGGGCGACCACCTGCTCGCCGGGACGGGGTTCCGCAGCGACCCCCGCTCCCACGACGAGGCCCAGGAGTTCTTCGGCCGCCCGGTGATCGGGCTGACCCTGGTGGACCCCGACTACTACCACCTGGACACCGCCCTCACCGTGCTCGACGAGAGGACGGTCGCCTACTACCCGGGGGCCTTCTCCCCCGGCAGCCTCGCCGTCCTGCGACGGCTCTTCCCGGACGCCGTGATCGCCTCGGCCCAGGACGCAGAGGTGTTCGGCCTCAACGCCACGTCGGACGGGCTGAACGTGGTCCTCCCCCAGAACGCCACCGGCCTCGCGGACCAGCTCCGCGACCGCGGCTTCAACCCGGTCGGCGTGGACCTCTCCGAACTCCTCAAGGCGGGCGGCAGCGTGAAGTGCTGCACGCTGGAACTGCGGGCGGCGGGCTGATCCACCGCTCCCGGTGCCCCCGGCCGGGTCGTCGATCCGGCCGGGGGCACGGGCACGGGCACGAGGCTCAGGGGGCGCAGGGGGCGATCGAGAGGCCGGCCCGTGACGCCTGACCGGCCACCACTCCGACCGCTACTCCGGCCGCCCACGGGCCGTCGCCCGGCAGCGCTCCAACAGGGCTGCTACTGGCTGGTGTTGACCATCCAGGTGACCTTCCAGGATGCGCGGCACGCCGAATGGGCCCTGGGGAAGCTCGCCACGGACGCGGAGGCCCTGGCCCCGGAGTGGCCGCGCACCGCCCTGCGCGACCGCGCCACCGCACTCGCCACCGGCTACGGAGCGTCCCGCTGAGCGAGCGGCTACCCGCCCGGTGGCCCGCTGACGGGCGACCGGCCGCCCACCTGACGACGACGGCGAGACGGAGCCCCGTTCCGGCCGAAGCCGCTGGACATGTACGGGGCAGGCCCGGCCTCTTCGGCCCGGCGGTGTCGGCCTCCCGGGTTCAGGGGGTGGCCACGGCGGGACCGGCGTGCGGGGGCGCCGTTCTGACCGCGATCAGGGCGATGTCGTCCGCGCCGCCCCCGGCCATACCTTCCAGGATCTCGTCGCAGAACGTCGTGAGCGGCTCGCGGGCCAGGGCCGCCGCGTGCTGCCGCAGGCGCGCCAGGCCCCGGTCCAGGTCCTCCTCACGGCGCTCGACGAGGCCGTCCGTGTAGAGCAGCACGGTCGAGTCGGGCGGAAGAGTGTCGGTCGCGGCGGGGCGGTGGCCCTCGGGTTCCACTCCGAGCATGATGCTACGGCCGCCGCTGAGGAAGCGGGTCTCCCCGTCGTGCGTCACCAGCAGGGGGGCCGGATGGCCCGCGACCGCGTAGTGGAACAGCCACGGCTCGTCCGCGCCCAGCCGTTCCACCAGCGCGTAAATGCAGGTCAGCGTCTGATCCGGGTAGAGGATGTGGTGGGCCGCGTCCAGCCGGGCGAGGATCTTGCCGGGCGGTTCCTTGCGGTCGCAGGCGATGCCGCGCAGCATGTTGCGGGTCTGGCTCATCATGACCGCGGCCCGCAGGTCATGGCCCGCGATATCGCCGATGATCAGTGTCATCGCGCCGTCCGGCAGCACGAAGGCGTCGTACCAGTCGCCACCGACCCGGGCCGTGGCACTCGCCGACCGGTAGCGGGCCACCACTTCCAGCGGCCCGTCCGTGGGCAGGTCGGGCAGCAGGGAGCGCTGGAGCCGCTCGGCCGTGTGCTGCGCCTCGGCGTGCAGGCGCGCGTTGTCGACGGCCAGCGCCACCCGGTGAGCGAGGTCCTCGACGAGGGAGAGGGTGTCCTCGGTCAGCCGGGCCGCGCCGTGGGTACGGGCCAGCGTCAGCACGCCGAGCACCTGGCGCCGGGCTCGCAGGGGGGCGACCACCGCCGTGTCGGCCGCGAGCCGTTCGAAGAGCTCCTTCTCCCGGGCGCACAAGGGGTCGTCCGTCTCCTTCGACGGGGGAAAGTCCGTGAGCAGTACGGGTCCCACACCCAGCAGCGCACGGGCGGCCGAGGCCGCCGAGCCTTCGGGCGGGGGAAGGAGCCCTTCGTCCAGGCCCGGAGAGGTCAAGTCGGCGTCCCGGTGCTCGACGACGAGCCTGTGCAGCCGCCCCTGCTCGTCCAGCAGGTCGACCGCGCACCAGTCGGCCAGACCGGGGATGAGCGTGCGGCAGAGCCGGCGGAGCCCCTGGTCCACATCGAGCGTGCTGGACAGGGCCTCCGCCGCGTTGATGAGCAGCGTGAGCCGGTCCAGGGCGTGCTGGACCTCCTCGTCGACCTCGAAATGGTCCGCGCCGTCCGTGTCACCCTCCGTGTCGCCCTCCGTGTCGCCCTCCGGGCCGTCGACGCCGTGGTGAGGCGGGAGACCCGCGTCGTCCTGTTCCGGGCGCATTCCGGCTCCTTGCCTCTGTCGCGCGTACCGCTGGGACCTGAGTTGCCGACCCCCTCAGTCTCCAGCACGCGGGTGCGCCGGGCACGTGGGCGAGGACGGCGGGTCGCCCCGGGTATCCCGTGGATACGCGGGGTTCGTCAGGAGCCGGTGTCCGGCCGAAGCCGGCCACGCAGGCCTCCGTCGTGGACCGTCGTCCCGGTTCGCGGCGAACGGATCGGTGACATGCGCCTCGGTGGGCTCGTCGCATCGTGCACAATGCGGAGCATGCCGGAATACCTTGAACTCGACCTCGGCGGAGCAGCGTTACGCGTGGAGCTGGCTGCCGTGGGGGAGCCAGCACCGCTCCCCGTCCCCGTGGGCGCCACCGACGACGCCGACCTTCCCGAAGGCTTCGGTACCGCCACACCCGTGGCCAGGGGCCGGCGCGCCGCCGAGGTGGCGCAGGACGTCCTCAAGTCCGCGCTCAGCCCTCTCGGCCCCCTCCTCGAGGAGGTCCACGCGGCCGTCACCTCCACGGCGCACCCGCCCCAGGAGCTGACGGTCGAGTTCGGTGTCCAGATCGGCCAGGACCTCAAGCTCGGGATCGTGGGGGCGAACGGCCAGGCGACGATGACCGTGAGTGCCACCTGGCAGAACAAGGGCCCCGGCGAGGCATAGGAATGGGCTGGTTCAACCGCCGCTCCGCGCCCGGCTCCCACACCGCGCTGCTGCGCGGGAGTGACTCCAAGGCCGCCGGTGCCGCGGTCCTCCTCTCCTCGGCTCGCATCCTCACCTGCGCCCACGTCGTCAACGACGCTCTGGGCCGCGAACCGCTGAGCACCGAGCAGCCGGGGACCGATCTGGCCTTCGCCGTCTCCTTCCGCGGTGGTGACGCGGCCGCGGGTGTCACCGCCCGGCTGTCTCTGTGGCTGCCGCCCCAGAAACGGTCCGGCAGTCCGGTGTGGGGCGGTGACCTGGCTGTGCTGGAGCTGGACGAACCGGCCCCCGACTGGACCAGGCCCGTCGTCTGGCGGGACATGGTGGAGGGCATGGAGCTGCGGGCCTGGCACGGTGGCGGAGCCGCGATCACCTACGCGGACACCGTCGCCGGCCCCCAGGACGCCGGCTGCCGCTACCTGGACGGAGCCCTGACCGGTGCGGCCATCGGCCCCGGGTACAGCGGTGGCCCCCTGTGGGTCAGGTCCGACTTCACCGTCGCCGGGCTCGCCGTGGCCCAGGTGATGACGGGCGCTCCGGCGCTCCGGGCCCAGGACACCGTGCGCCGGGGCTGGGCCGTGCCGTGGCAGACCGTACGGGAGGAGATGACCCGGGCCGGAGCCGGTGACGTCGTCGCGGAGTGCCAGGTGGTGCGGCGCGGCCACACCTCGGGCCCCTGCGAGACCTCCGTACAGGCGATGGTGCCCGTGCTGCGCACGCTGCTGGACGACCCGGCCAGGCGGACCGACCACTGCCGCGAACTCCTGTACGCCCTGGGCTGTGACGCGCCGGCGGGCGGAACACAGGCGCCCACTCTCGACGAGCTGGCCACGGCCCTGCTCGTGGAGGACCGCGCGCTCGCCACGCTGTCCGAGTCACTGGCGCCGGCCGTCCGGCACGACCCGCGCCAGCGCCGGGCCCTGAGCGACCTGCTGGCACTCGGCCGCATCGAGGACCACGTCCGGCTGCTCTCCTTCGCCGAACACCGCCGGCTCGTGGCGGCCCTGCGGAGAAGCGTCGACGCCGATCCCGGTCTGATCGCGCGGGCCGCTCGTGAGGCCCTTCGGTTCATGAGCCTGCCGACCGTACTCTCGCACGCCTCCCGGCTGACCGTGGCGGACGTCGACGCGGTCGTCCTGGGCCTGGAGGACTACCCCGACGGGGGGCTCGCGTCCACGCAGTCCATCCCGGTTCCCGCGCTGCTCAGACTGGCCGAGTTCACCGCCGCGGCCACGGCGGACAGCGCCAACCGCACGGATCTGCGCGCCTGGTGCGACCGTGTCGCCGGCCGGCTGGGAATCAGCCCGTCGGCGCTGGCGGAGCGGCGGGCCGACGCCGAGGCGTGGGCCGCCCACCAGCCGTCCCCCGTCACCCGCATCGGCACCCGCCTCACCGCGGAGGGCACCGAGCCGGCCGGCCGCTTCCGCTGCGAGATCTGGCTCTGGCACAGGGACGGCACGCGTGTGGGCGTCACCACCCCGAAGGACTTCCTGCTGCCCGAGGAGATCGGCAGGCTGATACGCCGGACGGCGGAGGGCAGCCGCGTACCGGGCGAGCCGCCGCCCTCCCAGGTCGACGTGGTCGTCGGCCCCGCCCAGCTCGAGATCGACGTGGACGGCTGGGAGACGGGCAGCGAACTGGCGGACGCCCTGCCCGACCTCGCGGCGCTCCGGGACGTCCTGCCCGATGTCAGCGGACTCAGCATGGCGCTGGGCAGCCGCTACCAGGTCGCCCTCCGGTGCCCCGAGCTCGTCGTCAGGACCCACGGCGAGGTCCGGCGCCGCTGGGCCGCCGACGCACCTCACTCACTGGTGGTCGGCGATCCCTCCGTCGATATCCAGCACCTCTACGAACTCCTGAACAGCGCGCACCGCGACACCGTCCGGGTGGTGCTGCACGGCCCGCCGCAGCAGCGGAGCCGGCTGCTGCCGGTGTGCCTGGCGATGGGCGTCCCCGTCGTCCTGTGGGACCGGGCGGCGGTGTCGCACGAGGACGCGTCCCGGCTCGAGGAGCTCGATCCGACCGGCCCGCTGGACAAGCTCCCGGAGCGGCTCCAGAACTTCCGTACCACCGTCTACGGCACAGGGGCGGACCTTCCGGCAGCCAGACCGGCCCTCGTATGGCACGACGCCGAACTGTCGCTGCCCGGCCCCCTGCACTTCGCGGACCCGCTGTGACACGCCACCGCTGACGGCGCGCCGGCTCCCTCCCCGTACGTCCCCGACCAGGAAGCAGAGACACGATGACGGCCCAGTCACCTCAAGGGCACCACGACCCGGCCGGCGGCCGGCAGGACGCCGGCTGGCGGCTGTTCAAGGGCGACGGCCGGGCACGTGACGTCTCCTTCCCCCAGGCACCGCCGTGGCGGCGCTTCGGGGACAAGGAAGCGCGCTCCCGGCGCACCCGGCCCTACCTCATCGGACCGGAGGAGGCCGACGTCGTCAACGCCGCGCTGCTCCTGCGCAGGCCGCTGCTGGTGACCGGCCACCCGGGGACGGGCAAGTCCTCCCTCGCGCACGCCCTGGCCCATGAACTGTCCCTGGGCCGCGTCCTGCACTGGCCGGTCAACAGCCGCACCACCCTCCAGGACGCGCTCTACCGCTACGACGCGATCGGCCGCCTCCGCGAGACGAACATGCAGCGGGACCCGGACGGCCGTGACGACTCGCCTCGGGAGGAGCCGGGCATCGGCTCCTACGTACGTCTCGGCCCTCTCGGCACCGCGCTCGTGCCCTCGGCCTCGCCCCGGGTCCTCCTCGTGGACGAGCTCGACAAGGGCGACGTCGACCTGCCGAACGACCTGCTCAACGTCTTCGAGGAGGGCGAGTTCGAGATCCCGGAGCTGGCACGGCTCACGCAGGAGCAGTCGTCCGTGAGCGTCATGACCGCCGACTCCGACGTCTGGACGGACGTCGTCCGGGGACAGATCCGCTGTACGGAGTTCCCCGTCGTCATCATCACGAGCAACGGCGAACGCGACTTCCCGCCCGCCTTCCTGCGCCGGTGCGTCCGTCTGGACCTCCCGGAACCGGACGAGGACAGGCTGCGCGCCATCATCTCCGCCCATCTGGACCTGGACGGCGAGGTGGGCGTCACGGACGGGTACGACGACTTGATGCGCGCCTTCCTCGCGCGCAGGGCCCGCGGTGAGCTGGCCACGGACCAGCTGCTCAACGCCGTCTTCCTGCGTCGCGGTGGCGTCGGACTGGACGCCGAGGGGCTGCTGGACGCCGTACTGCACCGCCTCGGCCGAACCTTGTGACCGGCGAGCCCGGGTTCGGGCGGGTCCGCGGGGCCCTGTCCGGGAACGACAGGCCGCTCGACGCCGAGGAGCTGCTCGACGTCCTGTGGCTGGCCGCCCGGCTGCCGCCGGCCGCCGCCACGGCGCTGGCGCGCGCCGCGGACCTCGCCGAGCCGTCGGCCACGGCTCCCGCCCGCACGGACGCCGACGACCCCGCCCCGGCCGCTCCCCCGCGGCCCGGCCCGCACGCGGGGGACGCGACCGTGGCGGACACCGGGCCGGACCCCGGCCCCCGGCCGGCGAAGGAGACCGGCCTGCACGCCTCACCCGCCGCACAGCCTCCCGCCCGCTCCGATCGGGCGGCGATGGCCGTACGAGCCCCTGGCATCAAGGCGCTCGGCAGCGCGGAACTCCGCCTGGGGCGAGCCCTGCGCCCCCTGAAACACATGCGCCCCGACTTCCTGCGCACCGAACTCGACATCGACGCGACCGTCACGTCCATGGCGGAGACCGGGCTCCCCGATGCCGTACTCCGCCCGGCCACGACCCGCTGGCTCGACCTGGCCGTCCTCGTCGACGACGGCGTCTCCATGCTCCTGTGGCAGGGGCTGGCCGGGGAGCTCCGGGGCCTGTTGCAGCGCTGCGGCGCCTTCCGGCACGTACGGGTGCACGGCCTGGACACCCGCGGCGCCGCCGGGCCCCGGTTACGCAGCCGCCCCTACGGCGCCGCGGCGGCGACGCTGCCCATGTCCACGGTGCTCGACCCCGCCGGCAACACGCTGCTGCTCGTCGTGAGTGACGGCGTCGGCGGAGCCTGGCGGGACGGCTCCATGCACGAGGCGCTGCTGCGCGCCGCGTCGGCCGGGCCGACGGCGGTGGTTCACGCCCTGCCCCGGCGGCTGTGGGCCGGAACGGGCATCGACGCGCGGTCGTGGCGGGTGACGGCACGGCGCAGAGGCGCGGCGAACCGGACCTGGCACATCGAAGACCCGCTCCTGCCCCCTGAACTCGCGCCCTTCGACGGGGTACCCGTCCCGGTGCTGGCCACCGACGGCGACGCCGTCGGCGCCTGGGCCCAGCTCATCGGCTCACCCGGGGACACCACGGTGCTGCCTCTGCTCACCCCGCCGTCTCCGCCTGCCACCGCTCCGGTGCCGTCCCCCGCCGCGCCCCCGGGCCACGCCGTCGGCGCGGAGGAGGCCGTCATGCGCTTCCGGGACTCCGCGTCCACGGACGCCTATCGCCTGGCGGCGCACCTGGCCTCCGTGGCCCCGCTCCCGGTACCGGTGATGCGGCTCGTCCAGCACGCGGTGACACCGGCCGTGGACACCTCCCACCTGGCCGAGGTCTTCCTCGGCGGGCTCATGCGTGGCACCGACGGGACGGACCGGCCTCCACACCAACGGACCTTCGACTTCGCGGAGGAGACCCGGCGGATCCTGCTCGGCACCGTGCCGCCCGCCGAACTGGTCCGCACCACGAGGGCGGTCACGGCCCAGCTCTCCGAGCTCAGGGGCTCCCCGGCCGACTTCCCGGCCTGGCTTCCGCACCCCGATGGCGTGGACCGGGTGGCCTCCGGGTCAGGACGGCCGTTCGGCTGGGTGGACGAGACCCTCATGCGCAGACTGGGTGTCTCGCCGCCGGACGTCTCCGGGCGGGAGACACCTCCGCCGCCGTCGCACGAGGAACTGCGGCCTCTGCCGCCCGGTCCGGCGCTCGCCCTCGACACGACGAACTGGCGTCGGCTGGCGGTCTCCGATCAGCGCTTCGAGGGCCGGTGGGCCCTGCCGTACGAGGTGTTCGCCGAGTACAACCCGGTCGCGAACGGCGGCGTCTTCCTCGCGCACGACGGGGAGGGACGTCTTCTGGTCATTCGCAGACTGGACGGGGAACTCGACCCCCACCATCTGGTGGCGACGGAGGTCCTCGCGCTCCAGCGCATGGGTGGCTCCTGCGCGCCACAGCTGATGGCCTGGGAAACCGACCACGAGCGACCGTGGTACGCCGTCCTGTGTTCCCTGGACGAGCCGGCGGAGCCCGCGCCCAATCTGCGTGACTTCACCCAGCAGCACGGGCTCCTGCACCATGCGGGCCTGCTCACCGTCGCCCGTCAGCTCGCGCGCGGCCTGGCCCGCGCCCACAGGCTGGGCCTGGTCCATGGCTCCCTGACGTCCGGCAGGGTGCTGATCGCAGGGCGGGACGCACAGATCACGGGGTGGATGACCGCGTCGGTGGACGGTGTGGTCAGCCGGCACTGGTCCATCCATCGTCAGCATCCACGCTTCCGTGCCCCGGAGTTGAACGACGGTTCGCAGGCGCCGACTCGGGAGGCCGACATCTATGCCCTCGGGTGTGTCCTGGTGGAGGCCGCCGTCGGCCAGAACCACGCCGGCCGCCTGGCCGACGCACTGGAGTCGGCGGAGGGGCAGCTCACGCCCGCGTTCATCGGCATCCTCCGAGCCTGCCTGCGGACCGACCCCGATCTCAGACCCTCCGCGCATGTGCTGCGGCAGGCTCTCGACACTCTCGGAACCGGGAGACCGCCCCGTTCACCGTCGCCCTCGGCCTGGACGCCGGGCTGAACTCCGTCCGACTCGGCCCGCGGCAACCCGGTGACACCACGAGTTCAGCCGCGGTGACGGCCGGCCCCGGTGTCGGGTTCAGAGGCGGTATCGGCCGGTCCCGGTGTCGAGGCCGCCCACGATCAGGGCGGTCAACGTGGTGACCGCTTCGCCGTCGGTTGCCCGCTCCCGGTTCAGCTCGGCGGCGATAGCCTCGGCCGCGCCCAGCATGCCGACACACCGCAGCCGGAGGGCCTGGGGCGCGAGGCCGGAGTACGGCAGCAGCGCGGTGGCCATCAGCTCCGCATAGCTGTCGGTCAACTCGTACTGGACCGCCTCCATCTCCGGGTTCCCTTTCAGCGCGGCGGAGACGGCGCTCAGCTCCGGCATGTCGGTGGCGCAGGCGAAGTAGGCGGTGCTGATGACGCGGGCGACCTCGTCGACGCCGGGTGCGGCGTCCCGCAACGCCTGAGTGATCGCGGCCCGGTGGCGTTCGTCGAGTCGTCGGTGGAGCGCGAGCAGCAGGCCGGGGCGCGTGGCGAAGTGATCGTATGCGATCGGTCTGCTCACCCCGGCTTCCTCCGCGAGGGTGACCAGCGTCAGGCCGTCGGCGCCCCGCGTGCGCACGATCGCCACGGCGGTGTCGAGCAGCTGCTCCCGCCTGGCCTGCTTGGACAGGCGGGTCGGTGTCGTGGCCATGGCCCTCCCTTGCGCTCCCTCCCACATTAAGCTACAAAACGTAGGCTACAAAATGTAGCTTCATGGATCATGAGGGGAACCCACAGTGGGACAGGCTGAATCGGTACTGATCCTGGGCGGTACGGGCCAGGCGGGCACGGGGGCCACCACCCTCCTGCGCCGATGGCATCCGGCACTGCCGCTGACGATCGCGGGCCGTGACATCGATCGCGCACAGCGGGTGGCCGACGAACTCGGCGCCGCGACGGCCGTGACCATCGATCTGCGGCGCAGCGATCTCGGCCTCCCGGCCGACCGCGGCTACTCGATGGTGGTCGCCGCCCTCTGGGACGACCACCTGCACGGGCTGCGCTACGCGCAGCACCGGGGGCTGCCGTACCTCAGCATCTCCAGCGGCCTGGTGGACATCGCGCCGGAGGTCGTCGCGGGTGCCCAGCGGGCGAACGCCGCGCCGATCCTGGTGGCGAGCCACTACTGCGCCGGTACCGTCGTCCTCGCGGCACTGCACTCGGCCCGGCGGTTCGACCGGGTCGACACCATCCGGATCGGCGCCTCACTGGACGAACTGGACACCGGCGGACCCGCGGGAGCAGCGGATCTGCGGCGGTGGTCCACTGCCACCACGGCGGGACTCGTACGCCGGGACGGCGTCTTCACCTGGGTCACCGGCCCCGACGCACAGGCCGACATACGCAGTACCGACGGCACCCATCTGCCCGGCCGGAGCATCGCCGTCCTCGACGTACCGAGCCTCGCCCTCGCGACGGACGCGCCTGACATCCGCTTCGACTTCGCCGTCGGAGAGTCCGCGGGCCGCCGCCGCGGCGAACCCGCTTCCCTCGAGGTCCGGATCGACCTCGAAGGAGCAGGCCGAGGGGGTGCACCGATCAGTACGAGCCGCCACCTGGTCCACCCGGCAGGGCAGCGCCCCTTGACCGCGACCGGCATCGCCCTGGGCGTCGAGCGATTGCTCGGGCTGCGCGGCGAAGCCGTCGCTCCGGGCATCCACACCCCCGAGGCCCTGATCGACCCGGCCTACGCGGTCGAGCGCATGGCAGAGACCGGCGCCGCCTTCACGTGACGCAGACAAGGTGAAGGCGGCCTCAGCGGCGGTGCCTAACCCCTGTATGTCTCCAGCAGCCGCAGCCACACCTCGCTGATCGTCGGGTACGCCGGAACCGCGTGCCACAGCCGGTCGATGGGGACCTCGCCCACGACCGCGACCGTCGCTGAGTGCAGGAGTTCGCCGATTCCGGCGCCGACGAACGTCACGCCGAGCAGGATCTCGCGGTCCAGGTCGACGATCATCCGGGCCCGGCCCTGGTAGCCGTCGGCGTACAGGGCGGCGCCGGCGACCGAGGCGAGGTCGTAGTCGACGGCGCGGACCCGGTGGCCCGCGTCCTCGGCCTCGGCCAGGGTCAGGCCCACGGACGCGGCCTCGGGGTCGGTGAAGACGACCTGGGGGACGGCCGCGTGGTCGGCGGTGGCCGCGTGGGCGCCCCAGGGGCCGGTTTCGAGGGGCGGGTTCTTCCGGGCGCGGGCGGCGATCACGTCGCCCGCGACGCGGGCCTGGTACTTGCCCTGGTGGGTGAGGAGGGCGCGGTGGTTGACGTCCCCGACCGCGTACAGCCAGTCGGTGCCCTCGACGCGGCAGCTGTCGTCCACCGTGAGCCAGGAGCCGGGCTCCAGGCCTACCGTCTCCAGGCCCAGGTCGTCCGTGCGCGGGGCCCGGCCCGTGGCGAAGAGGATCTCGTCGGCCTCGATCCGGCCGCCGTCATCCAGCTCCACGGTGACGGGGCCCTCGGGTGCGGGCCGGTGCACGGCGGTGGCGGAGACCCCGGTACGGATGGTGGCGCCCGCCCCGGCCAGCGCCTCGGCCACCAGCTCGCCCGCGAAGGGCTCCATCTTCGGGAGCAGGCCCTTGCCGCGGACCAGCATCGTCACCTCGGCGCCCAGCGCCTGCCAGGCCGTCGCCATCTCCACGCCGACCACTCCCCCGCCGACGACCACGAGCCGGCCGGGCACCTCCTTGACGCTGGTGGCCTCGCGGCTGGTCCAGGGGCGGGCCTCGGCGATGCCGGGGAGGTCGGGGACGACAGCCCTGGTCCCGGTGCACACGGCGACGGCGTGCCGGGCGGTGAGCCGGTGCTCGGTGGAGTCGGGGGCGGTGACGGTGACCTCGCGGGGGCCGGTGAGGCGTCCCGTACCGCGGTGGATGTCGGCTCCGATGCCCTCCAGCCAGTCCACCTGCCCGTCGTCCTTCCAGTGGCTCGCCATCTCGTCCCGCCGGGCCAGGACGGCCGGCACGTCGAGAGGGCCCTGCACGGCGGCGCTCAGGCCCGGGACGCGGCGGGCGTCGGCGCGGGCGGCCACGGGGCGCAGCAGGGCCTTGCTCGGCATGCAGGCCCAGTACGAGCACTCGCCGCCGATCAGCTCGGACTCCACCACCGCCGTGCTCAGCCCCGCCGCGCGGGCCCGGTCGGCCACGTTCTCCCCCACCGGGCCCGCACCGATGACCACGACGTCGTACTGGTGGCCGCTCACCGCTTCAGTCACTGCATCAGTCATGGAAACAGTGTCGTCGGGAGTGTGCGCACCGGCCACATGGGAAGGCGGAATAGCGCAAGCGCGGTCACCGTTGTGCCGGACAGGTCCGAACGGGCACAGGAAGAGGTATCTGACGTATGAGCACCGTAGAGCTCACCAAGGAAAACTTCGATCAGGTCGTCAGCGACAACGGCTTCGTGCTGATCGACTTCTGGGCTTCCTGGTGCGGCCCCTGCCGACAGTTCGCGCCGGTCTACGACTCGGCGTCCGAGCGCCACCCCGACCTGGTCTTCGCGAAGGTCGACACGGAGGCGCAGCAGGAGCTGGCGGCCGCCTTCGAGATCCGGTCCATCCCGACGCTGATGATCGTCCGCGACAACGTCGCGGTCTTCTCGCAGCCCGGCGCCCTGCCCGAGGCGGCCCTGGAGGACGTCATCGGCCAGGCCCGGAAGCTCGACATGGACGAGGTCCGCAAGTCCGTCGAGGAGCAGAAGCGGGCGGCGGAGGCCGGGCAGGGACAGCCGGAGCCCCAGTAGCCCGCAGCGGCCGTTCCGGCACACGGCGCGCGAGCCGAGGGGCCCTGATCCGACACCGTGGAAGCGGTGTCGTGCGGTCGGGGCCCTTCAGCCGTGCCCGCGACCGGTCGGGCCCGCGTCCGGTCCTCCGCGCCCGGCCCGACGGCGCCCCCGCCAACGCCCGACGGCACCCCGGCCCGGCCCGTCGTACCGCCCCGGCCCGGCCCGTCGTACCGCCCCAGCCCGGCCCGTCGTACCGCCCCGGCTCGTCGTACCCGCCCCGGCCCCGGTCAGGAGGTGCGGCGATTCCCCCCGGCGACCTGGACCGACATGCCCGGGTCCAGTTCCTCCCCGTCGATCAGCACCGCCTCCACCGTGCGGGTCTCCGGGTCGATGTCCGCCTCCATGCCCTCGCCCGTGTACCGGGGGTAGCCCGAGGCCCCCGTCTCGCCGGTGGCGGCCACGACCGCCGAGCGGATCGGCCGTCCGGGGGCTCCGGTCCGCGTCCTGCTGTGGTCGGGGATCAGGAGCAGTTCGTAGTTCTGCGGATGGCTCATGGCCCCGACGCTAGACATCCGGCGCACCGCGCGCATGTCGTCGCGCCGGGGGCGGTCAGCTGGACTCGCGGTGCACGGCGCTGGTGCGCAGCAGGTCGTGGTGGACGGGGGCCGCGCCCGGGTGGTGGACCAGGCGGTCGATCGTCTCGGCCAGCGGGTCCGGCATCGCGAGCTCCATCCGGACCGTGCTGAGGCGGGGCCGCAGCAGCCTGCCGAGCAGCAGGTCGTCCGCTCCGACGACGGCCGTGTCGCCGGGTATCTCGACGCCCGCGTCCTGGAGGGCCCGCATCAGCAGCATGGCGTACTCGTCGTTGTACGCGAACACGGCGTCCAGCCCCAGCTCCGGCCAGCGGTACGCCAGCTGTGCCGCCGACTCCTCCTCGTAGCACAGCGGGAGGGGACGGACGTACGCTCCGGCCGGCTCCGCCGCCTGCCGGGCGCCGGCGAGGCGGGGTTCGGAGAACGGGGTCAGGCCTGGTTCCCGGGGCATCACCACGCCGATGCGGCGGCGGCCGCGCGCCAGCAGATGTCCGACCGCGCCGGCGCCGACCCGGCGTTGGTCCATGACCAGCCCGTGGGCGCCCTCCACCGGCTCCGGGCCCAGGGTGATCACCGCCTTCGCGCCGGAGCGGGTGAGGACGTCCGTGCCGTGCGGGGTGAGGGTGACGCCCGGCGGGACGACGACGGCGACGGGCCGCAGTTCGGCCCAGGCCCTGACCGCCTCGTCGTCGTCGAGGCCGGCGCTGCCGTACTGGACGACGGTGTAGTCCAGGCGGCGCAACCCCGCCTGGAGCTCCTGGAAGAAGCGCTGGTGGAGCGGGCCCGCCGGTATATGGCCGGAGGGCAGCAGGACCAGGCGGCTGTGTCCGGCACGCAGGCTTCGGGCGGCCGCGTGCGGTACGTAACCGAGTTGCGTGGCAGCCTCCCTGACACGGTGCCGGGTGGGTTCGCTGATCCGGACGGTGTCGTTGTTGTTCAGGACGTACGACACGGTGGCCCGGGACACTCCGGCGAGGCGCGCGACATCGGCGCTGGTCGGTACGGAGACTTCGGATGGCTTGGGTAACTGGCTCATGGCGTGCGGCAGTCTTCCAGATCCCCCGGGCCGGTTCTCGCCCCGGGGGCACCGCTGCGCACCGCACCGCCGCGGACCTCGTTCGGCGGACCCGCTCCCGGGGCCGGGCCGCGCAGGTTCTACGGTGTTGCGATGACGTTCCACCACAGCGCACAGCGCACCGACAGCCCGCCCCTGCCCCCCGGCAGCAGCGGTCCGACCGCCACCGTCCAGGCCGATCCGCGCGAGGTGGGCCCGGTCCGCACCTCGTACGCGCCCGACCGCGACGGCGCCCCCGATCCGGGCGAGATCGTCTGGACCTGGGTGCCGTTCGAGGAGAACGACGGGCGCGGCAAGGACCGGCCGGTCCTCGTCGTCGCCCGCGAGGCCGCGGGCACGCTGCTCGCCGTCCAGCTCTCCAGCAAGCAGCACGACATGGACCACGAGTGGGTGGCGCTGGGGGCCGGTCCCTGGGACAGCTCCGGCCGGCAGTCCTGGGCCGATCTGGACCGGGTGCTGCGGGTCCACGAGGACGGGATGCGGCGCGAGGCGTGCGCGCTGGACCGGGACCGGTTCGATTCCGTCACCGGGCGGCTGCGGGAGCGGTACGGCTGGAGCTGACCGCCGCTCGCCGGTGTGCCGCGCACGGCGCATGCTGGTCGTGGGAAGGGTGCGCGGCCACCGATTCGTGGTGGCTCGGGTGCACTCTTGTGCGATCCCGGGGTACGGGTTTGGGTGGTAGGTACGCAACTGAGAAGGAGGCGCCTCATGTCCTCGGACCCACCTGGCGGCCCCGGACCGCGCCCGGACTGCGCCACCCTCGACGAGGGTGCGGCACAGGATTTACTGCGCGGCATCTGTTTCAAGACGGGCCCCCCTCGCACCGTGGGGGTCGAACTCGAATGGCTCATCCATGACCAGGAACGTCCCGCCGTGCCGGTGGCCCAGGAACGGCTGGACAGCGCGGTAGCGGCCCTGCGTGAGCTGCCCCTGAGCGCGGCGCTGACATTCGAGCCGGGCGGGCAGCTGGAGCTCAGCTCCCAGCCGGCCGGCTCCCTGATGGAGTGCGTCGAGACGACCGCGGCGGATCTGGCCGCCGTGCGCGGTTCGCTCGGCCGGGCCGGGCTCGCACCGGTCGGCCTCGGCGTGGACCCGTGGCAGACACCGCACCGCAGGCTGCGCGAGCCGCGTTACGACGCGATGGAGGCGGCGCTCGACCGGACGGGCCCGGCCGGACGGGCGATGATGTGCACCTCCGCCTCCGTCCAGGTCTGTCTGGACGCGGGCGAGGAGGAGCCGGGGCCGCTGGGCTACGGCCGGCGCTGGCAGCTCACCCATCTGCTCGGTGCCGTCCTGGTCGCCGCCTTCGCCAACTCTCCGTTCCAGCAGGGCCGTCGGACCGGCTGGAAGTCGACCCGGCAGGCCCTGTGGACCGATCTCGACCCGGTACGGGCGCTGGCGCCGGGCGGCGGACTGCCCCCGCGTGAGGCCTGGGCCGCGCACGTACTGGACACGACCGTGATGTGCGTCCGCTGCGCGGAGGGCCCCTGGGACGTGCCGGAGGGCCTCACCTTCCGGGAGTGGATCCGCACCGGCGCGCCCCGGCCGCCGGTCCGGGCCGATCTCGACTACCACATCACCACCCTCTTCCCGCCGGTCCGGCCGCGCGGGCACCTCGAACTGCGCATGATCGACGCGCAGAGCGGCGCGGACGGGTGGCTGGTGCCGCTCGCCGTCGCCACCGCCCTGTTCGACGACCCGGAGGCCGCCGAGACCGTGTACCGCACCGTGAAGCCCCTTGCCGAGTCGGCGGGATCCGCCGCCGCGCCGCGCAACCCGCTCTGGACGACGGCCGCCCGCGAGGGCCTGGCCGATCCGGAGCTGCGGGCGGCGGCCACCGTGTGCTTCGACACCGCGCTGACGGCGCTGGACCGGATGGGGGCCGGTAAGGCGGTACGGGACACCGTGGCGGCCTTCAACGACCGCTATGTGGCCCAGGGCCGATGTCCGGCCGACGATCTGCTCGAACCGGGCGCTCGGCATGACGCGATCCTGCCGGCGGGCGCCGCGGACGGCCCCGCGGCCGGGCCGGCCTCCGAGCCGCACACCGGAAGGGTGACCTCAGCATGAGCGACGACCGTGTCCCCTCCGTCCCCGCCGCGGACGGCTTCCCGCCGGGCCCCGGCGACCACGGCCCCGAGGCGCTCCGGCGGCGCGCGCTCGACGCGCTGCTCACCGCCCGCGCCCGCACCGCCACCCTGACCGACTGTGTGGACGACGGCGAACTCACCGCCCAGCACTCCCCGTTGATGTCTCCGCTCGTCTGGGACCTGGCCCACATCGGCAACCAGGAGGAGCAGTGGCTGCTCCGCGCCGTGGGCGGCCGGCAGGCGCTGCGCCCCGAGATGGACGGGCTGTACGACGCCTTCGAGCACCCCCGCTCCGCCCGGCCCTCGCTGCCGCTGCTGGCGCCGGCCGAGGCGCGGACGTACGCCTCCGACGTGCGGGGCAGGGCGCTGGACATTCTGGAGGGCGCTCCGCTGCACGAAGGGGGGCGTCCGCTGGAGCGGGCCGGGTTCGCCTTCGGGATGATCGCCCAGCACGAACAGCAGCACGACGAGACGATGCTGATCACCCATCAGCTGCGCACGGGCCCGGTCGCACTGACCGCACCCGCGCCGCCCGCACCCACCGACGCCGACGCGCTGCCCGACGAAGTCCTCGTTGCGGCGGGCCCGTTCACCATGGGCACCTCCGCCGAGCCGTGGGCCCTGGACAACGAACGTCCCGCGCACCGGCGGGAGGTGGCCGCGTTCCACCTGGACACCGCCCCCGTCACCTGCGGCGCCTACCGGCGGTTCATCGAGGACGGCGGGTACACCGACCCCCGCTGGTGGGCCCCCGAGGGCTGGGCCATGGTCCGCGAACACGACCTGTCCGCACCGCTGTTCTGGCACCGGGACGCCGGGCAGTGGCTGCGCCGCCGGTTCGGGGTGACCGAGCCGGTGCCGGACGACGAGCCGGTGCTGCACGTCAGCTGGTACGAGGCGGACGCGTACGCGCGCTGGGCGGGCAGGCGGCTGCCCACCGAGAGCGAGTGGGAGAAGGCCGCCCGGCACGATCCCGCCACCGGGCGTTCGCTGCGCTACCCGTGGGGCGACGCGGACCCGACACCCGAGCGGGCCAACCTCGGCCAGCGCCATCTGCGTCCGGCGCGGGCCGGCGCGTATCCGGCGGGCCGGGCGCCGTCCGGCGCGGGCCAGCTGATCGGCGATGTGTGGGAGTGGACGTCGAGCGACTTCCTGCCCTACCCGGGGTTCGTGGCCTTCCCCTACCGGGAGTACTCGGAGGTGTTCTTCGGTCCGGGCCACAAGGTGCTGCGCGGCGGCTCGTTCGCCGTGGACCAGGTGGCCTGCCGGGGCACGTTCCGCAACTGGGACCTGCCGGTGCGGCGGCAGATCTTCTCCGGGTTCCGCACCGCGAGGGACGCCTGATGTGCCGTCACATCGCCTACGTGGGCGATGCGGTGGCCCTCGGCGCCGTCCTCTCCGACCCGCCACACGCCCTGCTGCGCCAGTCCTGGGCGCCGCGCCGGCAGCGGTACGGCACGGTCAACGCGGACGGCTTCGGCGTCGGCTGGTACGCGGACGGCGACCCGGTCCCCGGCCGCTACCGGCGCCAGGGCCCGATCTGGCACGACCAGACCTTCACCGATCTGGCCCGGGTGGTGCGGACCACGGCCCTGCTCGCCGCCGTACGGGACGCCACCGAGCCGGGTGCGGACGGGGAGGCCGCGGCCGCTCCGTACGCCGCCGGGCGGCTGCTGTTCAGCCACAACGGCGCGGTCCCGGGCTGGCCGGCCTCCCTCGCGGGCCCGGCCGCCGCCCTGCCCGCGCGGGAGCTGCTGTCGCTGGCCGCCCGTAACGACTCCGCGCTGGTATGGGCGCTGATCCTCCACCGCGTCGCCGCGGGGGACGAGCTGGCGACGGCGGTCGCGGAGACCGTCCGGGAGGTCGCCGAGGCGGCCCCCGGTTCCCGCCTCAATCTGCTGGTCACGGACGGCGCCGCCATCGTGGCCACCGCCTGGGGCGACTCCCTCTGGCACCTCCATGATCCGGGCCGCTCGACCGCGGTGGCCTCGGAGCCGTACGACGACGATCCGCGCTGGCGCGAGGTCCCCGACCGCACCCTGCTGGCCGCGACCTCCGCAGACGTCACCCCCACACCGCTCAAGGAGCCCGCCGCGTGAGCCCATTCCTGCTGACCCGCACCCTGCCGGAGGACGCGACGGGGGCGGCGCTGCGCGCCGACGTCCTGAGCGGTCTGACCCGGCACCCCAAGACGCTGCCGCCCAAGTGGTTCTACGACGCGCGCGGCAGCGAGCTGTTCGAGGAGATCACCCGGCTGCCCGAGTACTACCCGACCCGCGCGGAGCGGGAGATCCTGGAGGAGCACTCGGCAGAGATCGCCGCCGCCTCGGGGGCCCGGACCGTGATCGAACTGGGCTCGGGCTCCTCGGAGAAGACCCGTCACCTGCTGAACGCCCTGACCGGGCTGGAGAGTTACGTACCGGTGGACGTCAGCGAGAGCGCGCTGACGGGGGCCGCTGAGGCGCTGCTCGCCGAGCATCCCGGGCTCTCCGTGCACGCCCTGATCGCTGACTTCACCGGCGGTCTCGCGCTGCCCGGCACGCCGGGGCCCCGGCTGGTGGCCTTCCTGGGCGGCACGATCGGCAATCTGCTCCCCGAGGAGCGGGCCGGGTTCCTGCACTCGGTGCGCTCGCTCCTCACCCCGGGCGACGCGCTGCTGCTCGGCACGGACCTGGTGAAGGACGAGGAGACACTGGTCGCGGCGTACGACGACTCGTCGGGCGTGACGGCCGCCTTCAACAAGAACGTGCTGAACGTCGTCAACCGGGAGCTGGGCGCGGACTTCCCGCTCGAGGACTTCGAGCACGTCGCGGTGTGGAACCCGGAGCAGCGGTGGATCGAGATGCGGCTGCGCGCCCGCCGGGCGCTGAGCGTGAAGATCCGGGAGCTGGACCTGGTGGTGCCGTTCGAGGCCGGTGAGGAGCTGCGTACGGAGGTGTCGGCGAAGTTCCGCCAGGAGGATGTGCGCGAGGAGCTGGCCGCCGCCGGGCTCCGGCTCGCTCAGTGGTGGACGGACGCGCGGGGGAGGTTCGCCCTGTCACTGGCCACGGCGGTCTGAGCCGCCGTGGGCCGAGGGGTGTCCGCCGGCCCACGGGCCGCCGGCGCCCGGGGAGCCGTCGTCGTCCGGCCGGTGCCGGCGACGGCGGCTCCTGCCGCGCGGGCCAGACCACGGCGGCCGGGCTCACCGCTCGCGGAGGAGGACATGTGGCCGCCCGCCGGGATCGGGGCGAGGACGTCGACCTCGGCGGTGAGCCCCGCCGCCCGCACCACCCGCCACAGGGACGCGGCCAGCGGGTCGTCCCCGACGAACGCGACCGCGCCCGCGGGACGGTAGGTGATGCGGACGGGGCGCACGGAGGCCTCCGCGTCGATCGCCGCCTGGAACACGGCCGGCCGGAACGCCCCGCCGCTCCCCCGCCCGCACCAGGTGCTGCCCTCGGGGAACGCCACGACACGGGAGCCCGAGCGCAGGGCCTCGGCGACGGTGCTCACCGCACCCGGCAGGGCGAGCAGCCGGTCCCGGTCGATGAAGAGCGTGCCGCCGAGCCCGGCGAGCCGTCCGAGCAGCGGCCACCGCCCGACCTCGCTCTTGGCCAGCATCCGGCCGGGCAGCGCGGCGGCGACGAGCGGGACGTCGAGCCAGGAGATGTGGTTGGCGACGACGAGCTCGCCGCCGGTGACCGGGGCGTACGGATGCACCCGGACCCTCACCCGTACGCCGAAGGCACGCGGTACGCCGCGCGCCCAGCGCCGCACCAGCCACGTGCGCGGGCCCGCCCGGAGCAGGCGGACCGGCAGGGCGCAGGCCACGCCCAGCAGGGTCCACACGCAGCCGGCCAGCAGCCGCAGGAGGGCGGGCAGCGGCGCCCGGACCGTTCCGGTGTGCCGGGCGCAGCTCCGCGGGGTGCAGGGGGCGACGGGCAGCCAGGCGCTCACGCACGCGGTGGGTGAAGCGCTCATGCCGGCGGTACGAGCGAGAGGAAGTGGCGCAGGTAGCGGGGGTCGGTGCGACGCAGCGAGAGCAGGACGTACAGGTCGGCGACGTTGAACTCGGGGTCGTACGCCGGGGCCCCGCAGACCCAGGCGCCGAGCCGCAGATAGCCGCGGAGCAGGGGCGGCAGGTCGGCCCTCGAGCCGGGGCCGGCGTCGGGGTGGGCGGAGGGGTCCCAGAGGCGGTGCGGGGTGACCCAGTGCTCCTCGGGCGCCAGGTGCGCGGTGCGTACGGTGTTCCAGCTGCGGGCGGCGAGCGTGCCGCCGTCGGCCAGCGGCAGGGAGCAGCAGCCGGCGAGCCAGGTGTGGCCCGAGCGCACCATGTAGCGGGCGAGTCCGGCCCAGACGAGGGCGATGACGGCGCCGTCGCGGTGGGCGGGGTGGACGCAGGAGCGGCCGACCTCGACGAGGTCGTCGCGGATGGGGGCGAGGCGGGTGAGGTCGAACTCGCCCTCCGCGTAGAGCCGTCCGGCTCTCCAGGCGCGGTCGGGCGGCAGCAGGCGGTAGGTGGCGACCACCTCGTCCGTGGCCGTCTCGCGGACCAGGAGGTGGTCGCAGTACGCGTCGAACGCGTCGCTGTCGAGGCCGGGTTCGGGGCCTTCCAGCCTGGCCCCGAGCTCCCCGGCGAACACCTGGTGGCGCAGGCGCTGGGCGGCGCGTACGTCCTCCTGGCAGGTGGCGAGGGTGACGCGGTAGGCCGGTTCTGGGGAGCGGGTAGCGGCGGGGGCCGGTGCCGAAGGGGCGGCCGGGGCGGCGGGCAGCACGGTCATGGCGGTCTCCGGGTACGGATCGGCTGGGGCGGCTGCCGGATCTTCGCGGGGTGCGAAGGCCCGGCCCCCTACTTCTTCCGTCACCGGCTGGATTCGACGTGACCGCTGTGGAGCGCGGGGATGTGCGACGGCTGAATCCCCAGGGACGCCGCCCGGCGCGCCGGCCGTCCGGCGGCCGGGTCAGCTGCCGGCGAGCATGGCCGTGATGCGCTCCGACGCCGTCTTCGCCTCCCGGGCCGGGTCACCGCCCGTGAGCACCGCCGTCATGTACGGCTTGATCGGGTTCTCCGCCTCGACCTTGGCCCACTGCGAGGAGTTGGGCGTGGCGCGGCCCTGGGTCGCGCCTTCGGCCATCGCGGCGGTGCCCTCCTCGCCCTCGACGACATGGGCCAGGCTCGGCTTGTTGGGGACGTAGCTCATGGTGCGGGCGAGTTCGGTCTGCCACTTCTCGCTCGCCAGCGCCTTGACGACGGCGATACCGGCGCTGCGCTGGTCGGCCTTCTTGGGGACGATGAGGTCGGAGCCGCCGGTGAAGACGGAGCCGGGGCCCTTGGCGGTCTTGCCGGGAATGGGGAAGTAGCCGAGCTTTCCCTTGAGTTCGGGGTTCTTCTGCTCGATCAGCGCGGCGCTTCCGGGAAGCGCGATGATCTGCGCGACGTCTCCCTCGGCGAATACGTCGTTCTGCGGCGGCTTCTCCTCGTCGGAGTCCATGGGCCCGTCACCGAGCGCCTGGAGTTCCTTGTAGAAGTTCATTCCGGCGAGCGCCTCGGGGGTGTCCAGCGTGCCCCGCCAGTCACCGCCGCCGCCCTCGGCGAGTTCGCCGCCCTCGTCCCAGATGAATCCCGCCAGCACGTACCAGTTCTGACCGGCCAGGTAAATGCCCTGCTGGTCCTGCGTGTTGAGTTTCTCGGTGTCCTTGATCCACTCGGCACGCGTCTTGGGAGCCTCGTCGATACCCGCGGCCTTGAAGATCTCCTTGTTGTAGATCACCACGCGGTTGGCCGCGTACCAGGGGATGCCGTACTGCACCCCGCTGATCTGGCCGGGCTGGGCGAGACCGGGCAGCCAGTCCTCGCTGCCCAGGTCACGCATCGACTCGAGGGTGAGGTCGCGCAGGTTGCCGCTCTCCGCGTACTGCGCGACCTGCGTGTTTCCGACCTCGATCACATCCGGCGCGTCATCGCTCTCCAGGGCTTCCAGGACCTTGGGGCCGATGCCGCCCCACTCCTGGATCTTGAACTCCAGCTTGACGGAGGGATTCTCCTTCTCGTACGAGCTGGTGAACTTCTCCAGGAACCCCTGCGAGACGCTGTCCTTCATCAGCCAGACCGTCACCGTCCGGTCGCCGCCACCCGATCCGGAGAAGTAGCCACATCCACTGAGCGTGACGGACGAGACGAGCGCGACGGCTCCGACGAGTATGCGGTTCTTCACGTGGTCACCTTCTGCGAAACGGCACGACGAAATCAGGACCCGGTGTGGGGGATTGCGGGCGACGCTCGCACGGGTGTTTGGCTGAATTTTGGTATGGACCATTGCGTAGGTCAAGGCGCGTGCTCGCCCCGATTCGCCCCACTCGCCCCCTCGCGTAACCCCGGAGATTGAGGCACCGTGGTCACCAGAGAGGAGACAAAACATGCCCAATCACACCTATCGGGTCACCGAAATCGTAGGAACCTCCGAGGAGGGCGTAGACGCGGCGATCCGGAACGGCATCGCAAGAGCCGCGGAAACGTTGCACAATCTCGACTGGTTCGAGATTAACCAAGTTCGTGGTCATATCGAAGATGGCCGAATCGCGCACTATCAAGTCGGACTGAAGGTCGGCTTCCGACTCGACGAAAACGCCTGATCACGTACGCCCGTCACGCTCCTGGGCATCCTTCAGCGCCTGTGACGGGTCGAACCAGCGGGCCCGCACCACGGGGAATCCGGCCACCTCGGCCGCATCGCAGACCAGCTCGTCGTCGTCGACGAGCATGCGTACCTCACGCGACCGGCCCAGCCGCCGGAGGATGTCGAGCTTCGTTTGGCGGGCCGGACGCCGGTCGTCGTTGCGCCGCATGAACAGCTGCCCCTCGGGCAGCCCCTGACGACTCAGCCACGCCACGGTGTCCCGGCGGCAGCGCTCGGGCCGCCCGGTCAGGTAGACCACCTCGCACTCCTGGGCGCTGCCGAGCACGAGCGCCACCCCCTCGGCCAGCGAGGGATCGTCCGGGGCCGCCGCGAAGAAGCCGGACCAGTCGCGCTTGGCCCCCTCCAGGAAGTGCTGCCGGTGGGCGGTGTCGGCCAGGGTCCCGTCGAGATCGAATACGGCCAGCGGCCGGGCGTCGTCGTTCACCCGGCCAGCTTAGGAAGTTCCGGCGCCGACCGCGTCCGCGGACTCGGCACCGACCGCGCCTCGAAACACCGGCCCAGCCGCGGGAATCCTGACCGGGCGGGGACGTTGAACAGGGTGTGAGCTCTGTGATCGCCTCGACCCGGTTCTCCTTCCTGGACCGCTCCCGCACCCGTGAGGGGCACGACGGCCCCCAGGCGCTGCGTGACACCGTGACGCTGGCGCGGGAGGTGGAGGCCCTCGGCTATCACCGCTTCTGGGTCTCCGAGCACCACAGCGTGCCGGGCGTCGCGGGCTCCGCGCCGACGGTCCTGGCCGCCGCCGTCGCCGCCGCGACCTCCGCCGTCCGGGTCGGCACCGGCGGGGTGATGCTCCCCAACCACCAGCCGCTCGTCGTGGCCGAGCAGTTCGGGGTGCTCGCCTCCCTCTTCCCCGGCCGGATCGACATGGGGCTCGGCCGTTCCGTGGGGTTCACCGACGGCGTACGCCGGGCGCTCGGCCACGGCAAGGAAGACGCGGAGGACTTCCCCGGGCGCCTCGCCGAACTGCTCGGCTGGATCGACGGCACCCAGCGGGCCCACCCCCAGGTGCACGCCCGCCCGGCGGAGGGCCTGCGCATCCCCGCCTACGTCCTGGCGATCGGCGAGGGCGCGGCGGTCGCGGCCGCCGCCGGTCTCCCCCTGGTCATCGGCGACCTGCGCGGCCGGGAGAAGGTGCTGCGCGCCATCGAGGTGTACCGCAGGGACTTTCGCCCCTCGTCCCGCGCCGAGCGCCCCGAGGTGATCGTCTCCGGCACGGTCGCCGTCGCCGCCACGCAGGAGGAGGCCCGGCGCCTGCTGATCCCGGAGGCCTGGGCCATGGCGTACGCACGCACCCACGGCAGCTTCCCCCCACTGGCGCCCGTCGAGGAGATCGAGAGCCGCACGATGACGGCGAAGGAGCGCGCGCTGTACGAGGGCGGGCTCGACGGCCACATCCACGGCACCGAGGAGCAGGTCACCGAGCAGCTGGAGACGGCGATCAAGGAGACCGGGGCGGACGAGGTGCTCGTCACGACCAGTACGTACGACCGCCAGGCCCTGGTGGACTCGCTGCGGCGGCTGGCCGGGATCGTACGGAGCGGCCGGTGAGCGGGGCGCGTCACCCCGGGTGACGGCACTGCGGACGGCTCATCCGGGCCCGTCCTCCCGCCTTGCGAGCTGACGCCGGTGGGCGGCGACGCGTTCGCGGGTCGCGCACCGGCGTGAGCAGTAGCGCCGGTCCGGGCCGCTGCCCTGGTCGACGAAGACGTCGGGGCAGCTCGATGAGGCGCAGATCCTGCCGGGCGGGCGTTGCCGGTCCCAGACGAGGACGGCCAGCGCCATGCAGGACGAGGCCAGGAGCCACTCGCCCCAGGGAGCGTCGTCGTCGCGGTCGATGTGGGGGTGCCAGGGGCTGTCGCCGCCGTGGGAGGTGAGCCGGAGCGGCCCGGTGTGCTCCCGCAGGAGCCGGTTGAGCGCGGCGGCCGCCCCGTCGGCGTCGGGGGCGGCGAAGACCTCGCGCAGCCGGGCGGCCGCCGTACGCATCCGCGCGATGTCCTGCGGGGTGAGGGTGACGGTGCCGGCCTCCCCGTACGCGCGGAGCACCTCGGCCACGTCACCGGGGTCGGGGCGTTCACCGGCGAGGGCGTTGACGAGGGCGGCGGCACGTCGGGCGGTGGTCAGCACGGAGTGCCGGGTGGACCAGTCGTCGGCGGTGGAGGGCACGGACTCAATGTAACGCATATTGCGCAGTTTTACGTTACCTCCGTAGCCTCCCGCCCATGGCAGACCGTCGCTCCTCCTTCCGCGCCTACCTGGGCGGAGCGCTGGCAGCGCGCGCCGGGGACGACATGGCGGGTCCGGCGCTCCTGCTGGCCGGGCTGGCCCTCACCGGATCGGCCACCGGGGCGTCCTCGCTGCTCGCGGCCATCACCGTCTCCGCGGCGGTCGGCGGCCCGGTGCTGGGGGCGCTGCTCGACCGGGCGGCCCGGCCGGGCCGTCTGCTGGCCGGAGCGCTCGTCCTGTACGCCACGGGCCTGGCGACGATCCTCGGGGGACTCGGCCGTGCGCCGATCGCCGTCACCCTCCTGGTCGCGGTGGTCACCGGGCTGCTGGGGCCCGCGCTGTCGGGCGGCTGGACGGCCCAGCTGCCCCGGGTCGTGCGGGGCGACCGGCTGCCCAGGGCGAACGCGCTGGACGCGATGACGTTCGGCGTGGCGGGCCTGGCGGGGCCGGCCCTCGCGGGCGGCGTGGCCGAGGCGCTGGGGGCACCGGCGGCCGTGGTGGTCTCCGCGGTGCTCATCACGGCGGCCGCGCCCGCCGCCTGGCGCCTTCCTCCGTCGGCCGGACCGGCGGCGCCGTCGCGGCCCGTGCCGCTGCGCGGAGCGATAGCCGCCGGGGTCCGGGCCATCGCCGGCAGTCCGCCCCTGGCGCGGGCGACCCTCACCTCGGTCCTGTCCTGTGCGGCTCAGGGGATGATGGTCGCCTGCCTCCCGCTCCTGGGCCAACGCGTCCTCGGCGGAGCCGGTTTCGGCGCTGCGCTGCTCTCGTGTGCGGCGCTGTCCGCGCTGGTGGCCAACGCCGTGCTGGCTCGGTATCCGCGCGCGCTCGCCCCCGACACGGTCCTCTGGGCCGCCCCGCTGGTCCAGGCCGCCGCGTTGGCCCTGGCCGCCACGGGGCGGCCCGCGGCGCTCGTCGTCGCCGTGGTCGTCGTCGGCATCGGTGAGGGGCCGCAACTCACCGCCCTGTTCGCGGTACGCCACCGGGAGGCGCCGGACCGTCTGCGCGGCCAGGTCTTCACCACCGGCGCCAGCGCGAAGATCACCGGGTTCGCCCTGGGAGCGGCGGCGGCCGGACCGCTGACGGGCTGGTCCCTACCCGGTGCGCTCCTGGTGGCGTCGGGCACGGCGGCCCTCGCCGCGCCGGCCTTCTTCGCCGTTCCCTCCGGCGGCGACCCGCCCCGACCGGCCCGGACAACCACCCGCGCCTAGAATCGAACCGTTTGTCCCTTCCGGTGTCCCACCCCACCCCCGTACGGAGCCGAGCCCCATGCCCTCCCCCCATGATCCGTACGTCCGGGTGCGCGGCGCGCGCGAGCACAACCTCCAGGACGTGAACGTCGACATCCCGCGCGACACGCTCACGGTCTTCACCGGGGTCTCCGGGTCGGGCAAGTCCTCGCTGGCGTTCGGGACGATCTACGCCGAGGCCCAGCGGCGCTACTTCGAGTCGGTCGCCCCCTACGCGCGCCGGCTCATCCACCAGGTGGGCGCCCCCGCCGTCGGGGAGATCACCGGGTTGCCGCCCGCGGTCTCCCTGGAGCAGCGACGCTCCACGCCCGGGGCCCGGTCGTCCGTGGGGACGGTGACCACGCTCTCCAACTCGCTGCGGATGCTGTTCTCCCGGGCCGGGGAGTATCCGGCGGGCGCCGAGCGGCTCGACTCCGACGCGTTCTCCCCCAACACCGCGGCCGGGGCCTGCCCCGAGTGCCACGGTCTGGGGCGCATCCACCGGACGGACGAGGAGCTGCTCGTCCCCGACCCCTCGCTGTCGATCCGGGACGGCGCGGTCGCCGCGTGGCCGGGCGCCTGGCAGGGGAAGAACCTGCGGGACGTGCTGGACACCCTGGGGTACGACGTCGACCGGCCGTGGCGTGAGCTGGCGGCGAAGGACCGGGAGTGGATCCTGTTCACCGACGAGCAGCCGGTGGTGACGGTGCATCCGGTACGGGACGCGGGCCGCATCCAACGCCCGTACCAGGGCACGTACATGAGCGCCCGGCGCTATGTGCTGCACACCTTCGCCGAGACCAGGAGCCGTACGCTGCGGGCGAAGGCCGAGCGCTTCCTGACGAGCGTGTCGTGTCCGGTGTGCGACGGGAGCAGGCTGCGGCCGGAGGCGATGGCGGTGACCGTCGCCGGGCGGACCGTCGCGGAGTTGGCCGCGCTGCCGCTCTCCGCCCTGGCGGAGGTGCTCGCGGGCGCCGGGGCGGGCGGTGAGGAGACGGCCCGGGTGCTCACCGGTGACCTGCTGGCCCGGATCGGGACGGTGACCGAGCTGGGGCTCGGGTATCTGAGCCTGGACCGGACGGCCCCGACGCTCTCCTCGGGTGAGCTGCAACGGCTGCGGCTGGCCACGCAGTTGCGCTCCGGCCTGTTCGGCGTCGTCTACGTCCTGGACGAGCCGTCGGCCGGGCTGCACCCCGCCGACACGGAGTCCCTGCTCGCGGTGGTCGGCCGGCTCAAGGAGGCCGGGAACTCGGTCTTCGTGGTGGAGCACCAGATGGATGTGGTGCGGCGGGCGGACTGGCTGGTGGACGTGGGCCCACTGGCCGGGGAGCACGGCGGGCGGGTGCTGCACAGCGGCCCGCCCCAGGGGCTCGCCGATGTGCCGGAGTCGGCGACGCGGCGGTTCCTGTTCCCGGCGGGAGACGAGGGCCCGGCCCCGGTACGGGAGCCGCGCACCCCGTCCGGGTGGATCCGGCTCGCCGGGGTTGAGCGGCACAATGTGCGCGGCGTCGACGCGGCGTTCCCGCTCGGGGTGTTCACGGCGGTGACCGGCGTGTCGGGGTCGGGCAAGTCGACCCTGGTGGGGCAGGTGCTCGCCGGGGTGCTGGCGGACCGGCGGACGGGCGAGGAGGCCGGGGTGGCCGAGCGGTTCTGCGCTTCGGCGAGCGGGCTCGACGCGGTGGACCGGCTCGTCCAGGTCGACCAGAAGCCGATCGGGCGCACGCCCCGGTCCAACCTGGCCACGTACACCGGGCTCTTCGACACCGTACGGAAGCTCTTCGCAGGGACGGAGGCCGCGCGGGAGCGGGGCTACACGGCGGGGCGGTTCTCGTTCAACGTGAGCGGCGGGCGGTGCGAGAGATGCCAGGGCGAGGGGTTCGTCTCGGTGGAGCTGCTCTTCCTGCCCAGTACGTACGCGCCCTGCCCGGACTGCCACGGCGCGCGGTACAACCCTGAGACCCTGGAGGTCACGCTGCGCGGGCTGACGGTCTCCCAGGTCCTGGATCTGACGGTGGAGTCGGCGGCCGGCTTCTTCGCCGGGACCCCGGCCGCCGAGCGCGCGCTGAGGACCCTGCTGGACGTGGGGCTGGGCTATCTGCGGCTCGGGCAGCCGGCCACGGAGCTGTCCGGCGGCGAGGCGCAGCGCATCAAGCTCGCCTCCGAGCTCCAGCGCACCCGTCGCGGGCACACCCTGTATCTGCTGGACGAGCCGACGACGGGGCTGCATCCGGCCGATGTGGAGGTGCTGATGCGGCAGTTGCACGCTCTGGTGGACGCCCACAACACGGTGGTGGTCGTGGAACACGACATGGCCGTGGTGGCGGGGGCCGACCAGGTGATCGACCTGGGGCCCGAGGGCGGCGACCGAGGCGGCAGGATCGTGGCGAGCGGCACCCCGCAGGAGGTGGCGCGGGCGGCCAAGAGCCGTACGGCGCCGTATCTGGCGAAGGCGCTGCGGCGCTGATCCCCTACGGTTGCGCGCCGCCGGCCCGCGTACGGCCCCGGGTTCCGCCTCCGGGGCCGCAGCGGGCCGGCTCCCGCGTCAGCGGTGGACCTTGCGGGTCGCGCGCAGCCACTCCTTGTTCATCGCCGCGATCGAGGGCAGGGGGATGCCCTTCGGGCAGGCGGTCGCGCACTCGCCGGCCAGGGTGCAGCCGCCGAAGCCCTCCTCGTCCATCTGGGCCACCATGTCCAGGACCCGGGTCTCCCGCTCCGGGGCGCCCTGCGGCAGGACGTTGAGGTGGACGACCTTGGCGGCGGTGAAGAGCATCGCGGAGCCGTTGGGGCAGGCCGCCACGCAGGCGCCGCAGCCGATGCACTCGGCGTTCTCGAAGGCCAGTTCGGCGCTGGGCTTGGGCACCGGGGTGGCGTGCGCGTCGGGCGCGGTGCCGGTGGGGGCGGAGATGTAGCCGCCGGACTGGATGATGCGGTCGAAGGAGGAGCGGTCCACGACCAGGTCCTTGATGACCGGGAAGGCGGAGGCCCGCCACGGCTCGATGTCGATCGTGTCGCCGTCGGCGAAGGAGCGCATGTGGAGCTGGCAGGTGGTGGTGCGCTCCGGGCCGTGGGCGTCGCCGTTGATGACGAGGCTGCACGCGCCGCAGATGCCCTCGCGGCAGTCGTGGTCGAAGGCGACGGGCTCGTCCCCGGCGAGGGTGAGCTCCTCGTTGAGGGTGTCGAGCATCTCCAGGAACGACATGTCCTGGGAGATCCCGTCGACTTCGTAGGTGGCCATGGCTCCGGGCGCTTCGGCGTCTCGCTGGCGCCAGACGCGCAGGGTGAGCTTCATGCGTAGCTCCGCTGAGTGGGGTGGACGTACTCGAAGACGAGGTCTTCCTTGTGCAGGACGGGGGCGCCGCCGGTGGCGGTGAACTCCCAGGCGGCCGCGTACGAGAACTCCTCGTCGCGCCGCTCGGCCTCGCCCTCGGGGGTCTGGGACTCGGCGCGGAAGTGGCCGCCGCAGGACTCGGCGCGGTGCAGGGCGTCCAGGCACATGAGCTCGGCGAGCTCCAGGTAGTCGACGATGCGGTTGGCCTTCTCCAGCGACTGGTTGAACTGTTCGCCGGTGCCGGGGACCTTGATGCGGCGCCAGAACTCCTCGCGGATCTCGGGGATCTTGGCGAGCGCCTTGCGCAGTCCGTCCTCGGTGCGGGCCATCCCGCAGTGCTCCCACATGAGTTCACCGATCTCGCGGTGGAAGGAGTCGGGGGTGCGGTCGCCGTCGACGGAGAGCAGCAGGTTGATGCGGTCCTCGGTCTCCGCCACCACCTCGGCGACGGCGGGGTGTCCGTCGTCGACCCGCTCGGTGTGCGGGTTGCGGGCGAGGTAGTCGTTGATCGTGGAGGGCAGGACGAAGTAGCCGTCGGCGAGGCCCTGCATCAGCGCGGAGGCGCCGAGGCGGTTGGCCCCGTGGTCGGAGAAGTTCGCCTCGCCGATCGCGAAGAGGCCGGGGATGGTGGTCTGGAGGTCGTAGTCGACCCAGAGGCCGCCCATCGTGTAGTGCACGGCGGGGTAGATCCGCATGGGGACCGTGTAGGGGTCCTCGTCGGTGATCCGCTGGTACATGTCGAAGAGGTTGCCGTACTTCGCCTCGACCGTCTTGCGGCCCATCCTCCCGATGGCCTCGGCGAAGTCCAGGTAGACCCCCTGCCCGCCGGGGCCGACGCCGCGCCCCTCGTCGCAGACGTTCTTGGCGGCGCGGGAGGCGATGTCGCGGGGCACCAGGTTGCCGAAGGAGGGGTAGATGCGCTCCAGGTAGTAGTCGCGCTCGTCCTCGGGGATCCGGTCGGCCGGGCGGTCGTCGCCCTTGGCCTTGGGGACCCAGATGCGGCCGTCGTTGCGCAGCGACTCGCTCATCAGGGTGAGCTTGGACTGGTGCTCGCCGGTGCGCGGGATGCAGGTGGGGTGGATCTGGGTGAAGCAGGGGTTGGCGAAGTAGGCGCCGCGCCGGTGGGCCCGCCAGATCGCGGTGGCGTTGGAGTTCATGGCGTTGGTCGACAGGTAGAAGACGTTGCCGTAGCCGCCGGTGGCCAGGACGACCGCGTCGGCGAAGTAGGTGTCGATCTTCCCGGTGACCAGGTCGCGGGCGACGATCCCGCGCGCCTTGCCGTCGACCACGATCAGGTCCAGCATCTCGGTACGGGCGTGGAGTTCGACGTTGCCCGTGGCGATCTGCCGGGAGAGCGCCTGGTAGGCGCCGAGGAGGAGCTGCTGCCCGGTCTGGCCGCGCGCGTAGAACGTACGGGAGACCTGGACGCCGCCGAAGGAGCGGTTGTCGAGCAGGCCGCCGTACTCGCGGGCGAAGGGGACGCCCTGGGCGACGCACTGGTCGATGATCTCGACGGAGATCTGGGCGAGCCGGTGGACGTTGGACTCCCGGGCGCGGAAGTCGCCGCCCTTGACGGTGTCGTAGAAGAGCCGGTGGATCGAGTCGCCGTCGTTGCGGTAGTTCTTGGCGGCGTTGATGCCGCCCTGGGCGGCGACCGAGTGGGCGCGCCGGGGCGAGTCCTGGAAGCAGAACTGGACGACGTGGTAGCCCTGTTCGGCGAGGGTGGCGCCGGCCGAGCCGCCGGCCAGTCCGGTGCCGACGACGATGACGGTGTGCTTGCGCCGGTTGGCGGGGTTCACGAGCCTGGCCTGGAAGCGGCGGGTGTCCCAGCGTTCGGCGACGGGGCCCTCGGGGGCCTTGGTGTCGGCGACGGGCTCGCCCGTGGCGTAGTGCGTGTAGTCGGGCATGTCAGCTCACCACTCCGGTCATGACGGCGACGGGTACGGAGATGAAGCCCACCGTCAGCACCGCTGCGAGAACGTTGGCGAGGGTCTTCAGGATGCGGTCGCGGGTCGCGTTGCCGACGCCGAGCGTCTGCGCGGCGCTCCAGAAGCCGTGCTGGACGTGCAGGCCGAGGGCGAGCATCGCGACGATGTAGATGACGTTGCCGTACCAGGTCGAGAAGGTGTCGATGACGTTCTGGTACGGGTGGCCGGCCTCGAAGCTGGTGTGGACGGTCCCGGTCGTCAGGTCGAGGATGTGCCAGACGATGAAGAGCGCGAGGATGACGCCGCCCCAGCGCATGGTCCGGGTGGCGTAGCCGGCGCGGGGCCTCTTGTGGACGTACTTGGCCGGGCGCGCTCTGATGTCGCGCCGGCTCAGCTGGTACGCGGAGACGCCGTGCAGCACGACGGCGGCGAGCAGCACCACGCGGACGATCCACAGCGCCCACTCGTAGTGCAGGATCGGTTCGCCCATGGTGCGCAGCCAGTGGGCGTAGCCGTCGAACTCACCGGGCCCGAAGAAGATCTTCAGGTTGCCCGCCATGTGGGCGACGAGGTACCCGAGCATGACCAGACCGGTCACGGCCATGATCGTCTTCTTGCCGACGGTCGAGTCCCAGAGCGTACGCGTCATCGACGGCCGTCGGTCCGTCCGCGTTGCCAATGCCATGGACACGACGGTAGGGGCGAAAGGCCGATCGGTCCAACACATGACACGGCTGAACTTCATAGGCTCTACCTATCGGACCACCGTAGCCTTGTTCCATGCACTTCCAGCAGCTCACCTACTTCGTGGCCGTGGCCGAGACCCTGCACTTCACACGGGCGGCCGAGGCCGTGCACGTGTCGCAGCCCTCGCTCTCCCAGCAGATCCGGGCGCTGGAGAGCGAGCTGGGCGCCGAGCTGTTCAGCCGGGCCCGGGGCAACATCGCCCTCACCGACGCGGGCGAGGCGCTGCTGCCGCTGGCCCGGCGGATCCTCGCGGACGCGGAGACCGCGCGCCACGAGGTGCAGGAGCTGGTGCAGCTGCGCAGCGGCCGGGTCAGGCTCGGGGCGACGCCGAGCCTCTGTACGGGGCTGCTGCCCGATGTGCTGCGCGCCTTCCACGACCTGCATCCGGGGGTGCGGCTGCTGCTGGAGGAGGGCGGTTCGCACGATCTCGTACGGCAGTTGGCGCGGGGCGCGCTCGACCTGGCCCTGGTGGTGCTGCCGCTGCCGGCCGCCTCCCCGGCGCTGACCACGGTGGAACTGCTGCGCGAGGACCTGGTGGTGGTGTCGTCGGCCGCGGAGCCGGCCCCCGGGCACGGAGGCCGGGTGCGGATCGCCGATCTCGCAGGGGCCCCGCTGGTGATGTTCCGGCACGGCTACAACCTGCGGGAGCTGACGCTCGCCGCCTGCCGCGCGGAGGGGTTCGAGCCCACGTTCACGGTGGAGGGCGGCGAGATGGACGCCGTGCTCGGCTTCGTACGGGCCGGGCTCGGCATCGCGGTGGTGCCGAGCATGGCCGCGCACCGGGCCGGCCACGACCTGCGGAGGACCCCGCTGGCCCGGCCCGGCCTGCGGCGCACCATCGCGCTGGCGCACCGCAGCGACGTGGCCCCGCCCCGGGCGGCCCGGGAGCTCCAGCGGTTGGTGCTGGTGCACGCGCCGGGGGGCGGG